>JALZWJ010000276.1 GCA_023300065.1 Akkermansiaceae bacterium | reverse complement strand
CCTTAGAGTCGGCCTGGAGATTCTCGGTCACGACGCCGTGGACGAGGATGGTGGCGTTCGTAGGATTCACGCGGTTCACGCCGTAGACATCGCTGAGGGCGAAGATCTTTGAGACCCCGTGGAGGATGGGGTGATTGGCATTTGTTTTGTCAATATCGCCGCGGGCTCCTTGGAACTTGTGGCGCCCGTAGTGCCCGGCCCAGCCTTCACCGAGAATATCGGGACCGAAGGAACCCCAGTTAATACCACCCAGCTTGCTCTCAGTCTTAAAGGCATGAGTGGAGGTGCGGAAGCCGAGTAGCGGCTTGCCAGCATTGAGGTAGTCAGCGAGGGGCTGCAGCTGGTTCTCAGGAAGGTCGCGGAAGCGGAGGCCCAAGATGACGAGGTCAGCAGTCTTCACGACCTCGGTGTGAGGGATGTTTCCCTGCGCATTAGGGTCGATGTATCCGCCTTTCGCGTTCATCGAGAAAAGGACAGTCGTTTTGAATCCGTGATGCTTGGAGAGGATCTTAGCCAACATAGGGCAGGATTCTTCTGAGCGGTATTCCTCATCCCCCGCGATGAGGACAATGTGCTTTCCGTTCCCGGGTTTTCCGGCGGTGCCCTCGAAACTGAGCGGGGCGTGGTGATCGGCATGAGCCGAGAAACACCCAATAAACAGGGCAATAAAGGTAAGGCGGAGCAATTTCATAATGAGACGATAAGCGGAATTAGGAGATGGTGAATGAGGATCGGGTGATTGATACCGTGCTTGAACTGCTTATCTCTCGTAGAAAAGCGAAAATTTACAAATCCAACAAATCGGAGAGGTAATTTTTAGGGACCATTTGCGATGGAGCCACGCATCGTGGCGGCTTCGTAAAAAAAACGGGATCTCTGAGCTTACTTTTTGGGGATCTTCTCCATCCCGAGGGGCTTCCGCCCTTTCGGAGCGCTGCGGCCACTTTCTTTAAGCGTCTTTAGTAAGGCCTGCATTTCGAGACGTTTCGCCTCTTCTTTGAAGTAGAGATTGGTCGTTTCACCGGGGTCTGTGGTGAGATTATAGAGCTGGCCTGGGGCATCTGGTGCTAATTCAGGGAGGACATACTTCTGCATGCTTTCCTCTTTATAGCCGTTGCCGCCGGATCCCTTATGATCGAGGTATTTCCAATCCCCTTTGCGGACTTGGAACTCGCCTCGGAAGCTCTGCGTGAGTAAATGCTCGCGGATTGGCTCCTTCTGTCCAAGCAGGGCTGGGACGAGGTCGTAGCTATCGGTCGCGGCATCATCCGGTAGCTCGTAGCCGACCACCGAGGCGATCGTGGCCATGATGTCGGTAGTGTTCGCCATCTGATCAGAGACTTGCCCTTTCGGAATTCGGCCCGGCCAACGCACCATGAAGGGAACACGGTGACCGCCCTCCCAACCATCGCGCTTCATCCCGCGCCATCCACCAGAGGCATCGTGATGATAATCCTCACGCATCCAGTCCACGTGAACCGTTTCAGCGCCGTTATCGGCATTGAAAAAGACGAGGGTTTCTTCATCGATTTCCAGCTCCGCGAGGAGGTCCAAGACGCGGCCCGTGAGCGCATCTAGTTGATAGACGAAGTCCCCGCGAGGACCGCCTTTTGTGGCACCGTTGAATTCCTCCGCCGGCAAAACCGGAGCGTGCGCGACTTGGGTCGAGAAGACGACGAAGAAGGGCTTCTCAGGAGTCTTCTCACGGTGCTCCGTGATGAAGTTCTTTGTCTTCGCATAGAAGAGCTTATCAGCATCTACGAATTGGTAACCCGGAGCCATCCAGCCCGCGTCGTTATCCCAGCGCCACTTGCCGCCGGGATTTGGACTCGTTTTAGGATCGTAGCGGCGGTCTGCCGGAATCGGGACCATTCCGTTTTCGATGTAGACGTAGAGAGGATCGGTGGTGGGGCAATTTGGCGTGATGAAGGATTCATCAAAGCCGCGCTTGTTCGGCCCATCGATGAGCGGAGTGCTTTTCTCGTAGTCGATGAGGAGGGAATTCTTAAACCCACCCCCCAATTTCTTACCGTCTTTATCGAGCCAAGTCAGCCCGACATGCCACTTTCCAAAGATCCCAGTGTGGTAGCCTTTTTCTTGGAGCATCCCGCCGAGTGTGAGCTTGCCGGGTTTTAAATAACTCGGCCCACCTGGCCCCTCGAAGGCACCCCCACCACGGCCGGTCGAGCGGTAAATCTGCTGACCAGAAAAGAGGCCGTAGCGCGAGGGCGAACAGATCGTGGAAGGGCTGTGAGCATCGGTAAAGCGGATGCCCTCCGCCGCCATTTGATCGAGACGTGGCGTCTTGTAAGCGGCCTTTGGATTGTAGCAGGAGAGATCGCCGAAGCCGAGGTCATCGGCATAGATGATGACAATGTTCGGGAGCTTCGCGGAGACAGATCCAGCGAGCGCTAGGACTGAAAGGCAGAGTGAGCGGATCATCTTTCCACCTCCCCTCGTGCCAGATCGATGAGACGGGAGAAGAGATGTTCACCGCCAACCCGGAGGCCGCAGTGCTCATATTCGCTGGTGTAGAATGCTTTCATATTTGGAACAGCTTCGATGGTTTCGCGGGAAAACTTCGCGTTCACGAACATGTCGTTCGCGTAAACGGCGCAGGCCACTGGAACGGTATTTTTAGAGAGCACCTCTTTATTGTAGAGCGCCGGCCAGTCCTCATAAGCAGCCAAAATCTCAGCAGCTTCTTTCATCCCCTTCAGTTCAGAGATCTCATCGAACATCCACGGAAAGACCATTTCACCGTAGAAGAGGAAATCGTCGAAGTTTTCAAAGTGCGCATACTTCTCTTTCTGCACCGCCTGACAGGCCCAGCCCGTAGCCGCTCCCTGCGCGTAAATCGCCTCATGGAGAATCGCGAAAATCGGATTGGCACCAAAGCGGAGTGCCGCTTGCAGCCCCGTCTTAAACATGTGACTCACGATCTCTTGGTCTCCCACTTTCACGAAGGCTTCCTCAAGCAGGAAGTGGATCTCCTCGCTCGTGTGGGCAAAGCCGAATTTCAGGCCGAGCAACTGAACCAACTCCGGCGTGATGCGGTCGCCATTTGAGAATCGGACATCGTTCTCCTGCAGGTGTTTCGCGAGCTTGGTGAGGCGCGCTTTATCCATCGGGAATTTTTCAAAATACTGGCGATTCCGCTCCTCTACGAAAGGGAAAGTCCCTTCATAAATATCGCGCGCCGTGCGGTCGATCCCTGGAATCCCACCGAAGACGAAGCACTCCTTCAGCCCTTCTGGGTGGAGGCTCAAATAAGTCGTCGTGCACCACCCGCCGTAACTTTGGCCAATCGTAGACCAAGGGACACCGGGGCTCATCTCGGCGCGGATCAGCTCGGCATCACGCACGATGTTGTCTTGGCGGAAGTGCTTTAGGTAGTCCGCCTGAGCCTGAGCATCCCCTTCCATCGCCAAGGTCTGATAATCCACCGGAGTGCTGAGGCCATTGCCGCGAGTGTCATACATCAAGACACGGAACTCAGTCAGCGCCCGCTTCAGCCAACCGGCCTTTTGAATCGGAATCGGAGCCCGGAATCCCGGCCCACCTTGCAGGAAAACAAGGAACGGCTTATCCTTACTGGCAGGATCCAGATCCCGCACCTCGCGGACAAAAATCTCAATCCGGCGACCCTCCGGACGGCTATGATCAAGAGGCAGATCAAAGGAGTGATCAATCAGCTCAAGGCCGGGGATTCGATAGGATTCAGAAGACGTCATGGTGTTTGCGGAAGTGATACCGCCACGAAAGCGAGTCCACAAGAACCAGTTCCGCGAAAACGAGGCGGGATCTCTGGGTGAAAATCTCAGCCCCCAGCCAAGCATTCTGCGCCCTTCCGCTCCTTCTGTGGTCAAGACCCCCCTACTCTGCAGAAGAGAGGAAGAATTTTTACGCAGATTTGGAAGGATTGAGAACTGATTACGCAGATTTTCCCCCTCCGTCCGATACCCACCCCTACCCCAACCAAGGAGCCAACTCGCGCTGCAATTTAATATCAGGCGCGGCATTAAACTCACTTGGCAGCTCGATGGTAGCCCGCTTTCCCGCACCATTTTGAATGTGCATCAGGACCGGCATGCTTCCGCGATATTCGGTGAGGAGCGCCTTGATCCTTTGTAAGTCTGCGGGGGTGCTGCGGCCGGTCCAGAGGGTCAGTTCCATGCTGCCATTCTTCTTTGCGACCTTCGCTTTGAGCTCTCGGATCGAGGCCCCGGTGAGGCGGCGTTGCTCGGTCCGGTCATCCACTGTGACTTGCGCTTTGAACTGGATCACTTTGCCCACCGCCATGATTCCGGCATCGCGGGCGGGTAGGTAGCTCTCGCTCCAACAGACCATCTCACGGTCTCCCGTGAAGTCTTGCACCACGACCACGCCGAAGGGCTTGCCCGTCTTGGTGACCTTGTGCTCGATGCTGCGGATCATCCCGGCGAAGGGGAAACGCGCGCGCTTGTCACTCAAATCAACCTCATCTAGGAGGCCCATTTTAATGAAGCGGTCTGAGTCCACCAGCCCCCGATATTTATCAAGCGGGTGGCCTGTGACGTAGAATCCCAGAAGCTCTTTTTCATGCTCTAGGCGCTCATCCTTCGACCACTCCGCAGGGGCCGGCGAATGGTCCGTGACCGGTGGCGGGGCTGCGAACTCCATCGCATCGAAGAGACCACCTTGCCCGGAGGCCCGGTCCTTCTGCGCGCTACTCGCACTGGCCACCACTTTCTCGACTCGGTCCGTCATGCCCGCACGGGTCTCCCCCGTCCAATCCATCGCGCCCGCCTTCACGAGGTTTTCTAAAATCCGCTTATTGACGACCTTAGAGTCGAGGCGATTGCAAAAATCATCCATCGATTCAAAGGCTCCATTCTCCTCCCGCTCCTTGATCGCCATCGCCATCGCGGCCGCACCGACATTCTTAATGGCCGAGAGCCCGTAACGGATCCCCTCTTTCCCTCCAAGGATCACCTCTGGAGCAAAGCGGAGCTTCGATTTATTCAAGTCTGGCGGCAGGATCTCGAACCCCATGCGGAAGCACTCGTTCACGAAGACGCTGATCTTATCGGTGTTCGTGATCTCGTTCGAGAGCAGTGCCGCCAAGAACTCGATCGGGTGATTCGCTTTCAAGAACCCCGTCCAATACGAGATGAAACCGTAACATGCCGAGTGAGATTTGTTAAAACCGTATCCCGCAAAGCCCGCGATCTTATCGAAGATCAAGTTGGCATTCCGCTCATCGATGTCGTTCGTTTTAAACGCGCCCTCCACGAAGATCTCGCGCTGCTTCGCCATCTCGGAGGGCTTCTTTTTACCCATCGCACGGCGCAAAATATCCGCACCACCCAGCGTGTAGCCCGCCAGCATCTTGGCCGCGTTCTGGACCTGCTCCTGGTAGATCATGACCCCGTAGGTATCGCCACAAATCTCTTCCAGCAACGGGTGCTCATAGACCGGTTTCTGGCGACCTTCCTTCACCTCGATCATCTGATCGATATACTGCATCGCCCCCGGGCGGTAGAGGGCGAGGAGGTCAATGATGTCCTCAATCTTATTGATCCCGTACTTCCGGCAAGTCTCCACCATCCCGCCACTCTCCAACTGGAAGACGCCCATCGTGTCACCCGCATTGAGCATCTCAAAGGTCGGCGCATCCTCTAGCGAGATCTCATAAATATCAAAATCTGGCGTGTGCTTATGGATGGAATCAATCGCCTCCTGAATCACCGTCATGTTCTTGAGGCCCAAGAAGTCCATCTTCAACAAGCCGACATCCGTGATCGCACTCATGTCATACTGAGTCACGACCTCCCCTTCGTTTCCGCGCGTCAGTGGCACGTGCTCATCGAGCGCCCGGTCCCCGATCACGACACCCGCCGCGTGCACGCCCACGTTCCGGCTCATGCCCTCCAGCTTCAGGCAATATTCCCAAAGCTCTTGGTAAGTTGCGCTACTCTCGATCAATTCGCGCAGGTCCTCCTTCTCTTTAAATTCCCCCGCCAGCTTCACCCCCGGCTTGGCCTCGATCATCTTCGAAATCCGATCCGCCTCTAGGTAAGGAATGCCCATCACGCGGGCCACGTCACGGATCACCGACTTCGCCCCCATCGTGCCGTAAGTGATGATGTGGGAGACATTACGCTCACCATATTTCTGGCGCACATACTCGATGACCTCCGGCCTCCGAGTCTGGCAGAAGTCAATATCGACATCGGGAGGTGAAACACGCTCCGGGTTCAGGAATCGCTCGAAGAGGAGGCCAAAACGCATCGGACAAACGTCCGTAATCCCCATCGTGTAAGCCACCAACGATCCCGCCGCCGAACCACGACCTGGGCCCACCGGAATCTTCTGTTCCTTCGCCCAGTTAATGAAGTCCGCCGTGATGAGGAAGTACGAGGCAAACTTAAGTTGCACAATAATCCCCATCTCATATTCCAGCCGGTCGATCAGCTCCTGCTCCTTCGCCTTCTCTGCGCCATAGCGGACTTCCAGCCCTTTGAAACAGAGATCACGAAAGTGGTCGTTTGGAGCCGAGCCATCATCCGGCTCGTATTCTGGATATTTCTCCGAAGAAGTCGGGTCCAAGATGAACTCCACATTACAGCGCTCGGCGATCTCCAGCGTGGCATCACAAGCTCCCGGATAATCCACGAACAAAGCGCGCATCTCCTCCGCCGTTTTAAAGTGAACTTCTGGGCTGTAGCGTAAGCGGTTTTCATCAATGAGGAGACGGCTCAGCCCGATGCAGATCATGACATCGTGCGCCTCATGATCTTCACGATTCAGGAAGTGGACGTCATTGGCCGCCACCAACTTCAGATCCATCTTCTCGGCATACCGCACCAGGGTATCACGGATCTTGGACTGCTGCTCCATCCCGTGATTATGGATTTCTAGGTAGAGATTCTCCTTCCCGTAAATGTCGAGCAGCTCCTGGGCAGTCTCCCACGCCTTATCCTCTTGATCCTGCAGAATCCACTCATTGATCGGGCCAGACATGCACCCCGAGAGGCAAATAATCCCTTCAGAATACTCGCGTAAAATCTTGCGATCAACCCGGGGTTCTCCCAGCCACATCCCTTCAAGGTGCCCCTTCGAAACCAGCTTCTGCAGGTTCACCCAACCCACATTATTCTCGGCAAGGAGGGTCAAGTGACACGACCGCTTCCGCCCCACGATATCTTCCTGCTTCTCAATCCCCTCTGGAGCCAAGTAAACCTCGCAACCCATGATCGGCTTCACGCCAGCCTCCATACACGCTTTATAAAAGCTGATCGTCCCGTAGAGATTCCCGTGGTCCGTCATCGCCACCGCCGGCATGCCTAGCTCCTTGGCCCGGGCCGCGATATCCTTCGTCCGGCAAGAACCGTCCAAGGTAGAATATTCAGTATGCAAGTGCAGGTGGACGAAGGAGTCGGACATCGGTGAGACTGTGGACTGACGAACCACGATTTTGAATCCCCAACTGAGAAAGGGAATCGATTGTGAATAACCGGACTGAAATCTACGACGCCGTAGGTGTTGGGACGTGGACGCAACCCCGATTGAGGTTGGAGGACCAGTCGTCCGTGCCGAAAGTGGAACTTTCGGCTACCTTTGCTTGGGACTTAGACGACTTGCTTTCGGTGGCGCTCTCAAATTCAGGGCACAGAGCGACAAAGCCAGAGCCCTCACGGGTAAATAACGCGGTTAATGATTTTGTCATGGTGAGCTTACTACCACAGTTGATTCAGCAAGCGCAAGTGAAGCGATTCTGAGTCTGCAGCTTGGAGCGGATGGCGTTACGGCCAGATGAGCTGGCCGATGCCGTGGAGGAGAAGGCCGACGAGGCCACCGATGAGGGTGCCATTGACGCGGATGAATTGGAGGTCGGCTCCGACTTGGTTTTCGATGCGGGAGATCAGCTCCTCGGCCTCCCAGCTATCGACGGTGCGGTGGATGAGTTTCTCGGCGCTGGGGCCGTAGCGGGCGGTGAAGCGTGAGACTAACTCCCCCGCCCTAGTCTCCAGGGAGAGGAGGCGCTCGGGGTCACCGACTAAGCTGGCCGCAGCTTTTGAGAGGGCTTGGCTCCATTCATCGAGCTTGCCATTTGCTTCGAGATCCTGAGTGCTTTCCACGAGGAGGCAGAGGGCCTTATCTACGATTTCCTCCAGTGTTTGGAGGGTTTGGGGATCATCGATGATGCGGGCTTTAAGAAGCTCCCATTGTTCCCCTCCCCCAGCCTCTAGGTCGGTGGCGGTTTCGCGGAGGGCTTCTTCGATTTTTTCGTAGAGCGGGTGGTCCTCGTCTTGGCTGGCGGTGGTGAGTTCAGTGGAGAATTTTTCGACCGCTTTTCCAGAGACAGCCGAGGCGGCGGCTTGGCTGAGGAGGTCTAGGATTTTGAGCTTCTTTGGCTTGGTTGCCTTGCTGGCTTCATCCATGACCCACTCCCGGTTCGCGGCGACGCTCTCGCCAAGGCGGCCTAGGATGGGCGCGATGAGGCTGCGCTTTCCGGGGCTTTTTAAGAACCCCTGAAGGAGGATGGTGATGAGGCGCGCCATGGGAACGGAGCTAGCACTGTGGCGGATGCCGGAGGCCCCAAGGCGGGCGAGGGTCTGGCGATCCTGGGCGCCAAGGACAACAGGAATGCGGCTGAGGACCCAATGGAGACTCTGCCGGGCCCGCGCGGGCTCGGCGAGGTGCTGACTCGCTCTTTCGAGAGGCCGCCAGTCCTTCCATTGGCGCGTCACTTCTGCGGAGGTGAGGAAGCTGCTACGGACGAAGGAAGCGACGGCGGCCCCAATGCGACCTTTTTCTTTCCGAACAATCGCGGTGTGCGGAATGGGCAGGCCGAGGGGATGGCGGAAGAGCGCGGTGACAGCGAACCAATCGGCAAGGCCCCCGACCATCGCAGCCTCCGCGAAGGCGCGGAGCCAGGGCCAATAAGGGGCGCTCCCCTCGAACGAACGAGCGAGGACA
>JALZWJ010000275.1 GCA_023300065.1 Akkermansiaceae bacterium | reverse complement strand
GAGGTGCTTTTTGTGGCGGCGGCGGTACAGGGTGAGGGGGTGTTTAAGCGGGGGGATCGTGGAAATAAGTGGGTGGATGTTTTGGAGGGGGAGCCGGGGTGGAAGAATGATTTTGCGGCGGAGTGGCTGGCGATGGGGGCGGCGAAGGCGGCGGATTTCCAGCCCCGGGAGTGTGATGCGATGGGGGTTTTGGCACGGGGAGCGCGGGAGACTTGGAAGAATTTTCAACAGTTGGGGCGGCTGATGCAGAAGCGGGGGGCGCGGATTAAGGAGCCGGATTTCCGGCAACGGGGGGAGGCATGCGCGAGGGCGATGTTGGTGGCGTTTGGGGATCGCTTAGCGGTGCGCCGTGATCAGGGGAGTGTGGTGTGTCATGTGGTGGGCGGGCGAAAGGGGAAGCTGCACGCGAAGTCGGTGGTGAGGCAGTCGCCGCTTTTCTTGGCGGCGGAGATCATGGAGGTGGAGGGGCGTGAGCGGTCGGTGATTCTTTCGCGGGGGGTGGAGATCGATGAGGGTTGGATCGCGGCGGGGGAGATTAAGGAGAGTGAGAATGTGATGTTTGATGAGGTGGCGCGGCGGGTGGTGGCGGTGAAGCAGCGGACGTTCCGGGGGCTGGTTTTGGAGGAGAAACGCGGGGGTGAGGTGGACCCGGATCTGGCGGGTGAGTTGCTGGCGCAGCGGGTGAGCGCGGGGGATTTGGTTTTGAAGAGGTGGGATGCGAAGGTGGAGAGATGGATCGGGCGCTTGGAGTTTTTGAGTGCTGCGATGCCTGAGTTGGAGTTGCCGGGGTTCGATGAGGGTGACCGTGAGATGGCGATTGCACAGATTTGTGCGGGGGCGACGACCTTTAAGGAGGTGAGGGATCGTGATCCATGGCGGGTGTTACACGAGTGGCTATCTGCTCCGCAAAAGGAGGCGGTGGAGGCTTATGCGCCGGAGAAGATTACGTTGACGAATGGGATCAATACGCGGGTTTTATATGCGGCGGGGAGTGAGCCTTGGTGCGAGGAAAAGGTGCAGCGGTTGTATGGGGTGAAGGAGACGCCGGTGATCGCGAATGGGCATCCGCTGGTGGTGAAGATTTTGGCGCCGAGTCAACGGCCGTGGCAGGTGACGAGTGATCTGGCGGGGTTCTGGGAGCGGGGGTTCGCGCAGATGAAGAAGGATTTGGCGGGGCGCTATCCGAGGCAGAATTGGAGCGGGGGCGCGGAGGGGGACGGGAGGTGAGTGGGGTTTTACTCGAGGTTTTTGCGGAGGCGGATGAGGCGGTCTTGGCGCGCGCGGAGGTTGTAGGAGGCGCGGCCTTTGGTCTGGATGGATTTGCGGGCTGCGTTGAGTTGGTCGAACTGGGCGCTGGCTTCTGCGATGTTTTTAGGCTGCGGGAGGTTTTTTAGACTGGAGAGGATTTGGCCATCGGCGAGGTAGGTATCGGCGAGGGCTTGGTAGCGGTGAAACCAATCGAAACGTTCTGGGAGGGGGGCGCTGCGGACGGAGGCGAAGAGGGGGAGGGCATCCTCCCATCGGCTTTGTTCCCAAAGTTTTAGGGCGATGGTGAAGGTCCTCATGGCGTTGAGGATGGTTTTTGGTTTCTTTGGGGCGTCTTGGGGGGAGGGTGGCTGGATGTGGTGTAGGAGTTTGCCGGTGTTGTGGAGTTTTTTTAGGTCGGGCTCTTTTTGATGGGTTCCTTTGAGGAGGGTGGCGGCTTGACCGGCGAGGTCTCGTGCTTTGCGGGGGGAGCCGTTTAGGAAGGCGGCGGCGGCGCCTTCTAAGGCGGCCCATGCGCGGCTGGCGTTTGGGAGGGTTTGATTTTTGGAGAGGTCGCGGAAGCGCTGTGTGGCTTTTTTGAAGTCGTTTTGGTCGATGGCATGGCGGGCCGATTGCCATGCTTTGATGAGGTGGGGGTCTGCACTGGCAGTGGGGTCGAAGATGGTGGGTAAGTTTTCTGAATTATCGGTGGTGATGGGCGGAGTGGTGGTGGGGCTTTTTTCCCAAGGCTTCCAGAGGGCGAGGGTGGTGGTGAGGACGATGAGGCCGAGCGCTAGGATGATGCCGATGCTGCTGCCACTTTTACGGCGTTTGCGACGGGTCTCACTATGGACTGGGGTGGGGGAAGTTTGGCCGATGTTGCGGTGTGCGTTTTCGAGCGCTTGAATGACTTCGTTATAGCTACTCCATCGGTGTTCTGGTTTGTAGGCCATCATGCGGTCAATGACCTCGCCGGTGCTGGGGGTGACCCAGTCGGCAACTTGGCAGAGGCGTGGGATGGTTTGTTTGGCTTTGCGTAGGAGGCTGTTTGAGGTGGAGGTGGTCTCGAAGGGGGGGCGGCCGGCGAGGGCGTGGTAGAGGGTGGCTCCGAAGGCGTAGATATCGCTGCGGAAGTCCTCAATCCCTCGTTCGAGGGCCTCGGGCGGGACGTAAAAAGGAGTGGCCCAGACTTCTTCGGCTTGGGCGTGGCCATCTTGGGTGATGAGGGCGAGGCCGAAGTCGACAAGGCGGGCGCGGCCCTCTTTCTCGATGAGGATATTGCCTGGCTTGACGTCGCGGTGGATCATGCCTGCTTTTTTCGCGGCTTGGAGGCCGGAGGCGACTTGGGTCGCAATTTCTAAGACTTCTTTTTCGGGGATGGCCCCGCGCTTAGACATGATGCGCTCGAAGCTCCGGTCCTCCAGGAGCTCCATGACGAGGTAGAATCTCCCGTAGGCACGACCGACGGCATAGACTTTTACGACGTTTGGGTGGCTGACTTGGGCTGTGAGGCGGGCTTCGTTTTCGAAGGCTTGGATGCGGGTTTCATCGTTACAATATTCCTCATTGAGGACTTTGATGGCGACTTTCCGGTCGAGGGTGGTGTCGTGACCGACAAAGATGATGCTCATGCCACCGACGGCGAAGCGTTGTTCTAATCGGTAGGTGCCGAAATTACGTTTTACGTGGGTTTCGACTGAGCAATGGGGGCAGATTGCGGTCTCAAAGGGACCGAAGCTGGTGACGTCGAGTAGTTCCGTACACCCTTCGCAGGGTTCGTATGTCGGGGGCTCTTCAGGTGGGTGACTCACGTGTGATAGATACGGGCGTCGGCTTAGCGTCCTTCCAGAAGACCGCCGAGCGCGCCACCGCCTTGTGTTCCTTGTCCGGGATCATTCCAAGGAATGTTACTGGCTTCTGATCCCAAAGGCGGGATTCCTTTGCGCTCCGCAACTTTGGTGGCGGCGCAGGAGGCAAAGGCAGATGAGGCGATCGCTATGAGAGCTAGGAGGAAGAGACGCATGGGGAAAATTTAATGATGATGAGCGTTGGGGCAAGCTGGATTTTTTGGGAAAGGCGATCTTGATCTTTGCTTTGGTGGAGGATCAGGGGCAAATCTCGATATTATCGATGAGGCGGGTGTCATTGTAAAAGCAGGCGGTGGCGAGGACGGTGGGCTTCGTGACGGTGGCGACAGGTTGCAGGGTCTCGGCATCGACGAGCTGGAGGTAGTCGATTGAGAAATCGGAGGGGGCCTCTGCGAGGAGGTGGGTGCGGGCGGAGTCTAAATAAGCGGCGGGTCGTTGTTCGCCTGAGGTTGAGAGATTGCGCGCGGCAAGAAGGGCGCGCCGGATGCGGGGGGCATCGGCCCGTTGTTCTGATGAGAGCCGTGCGTTGCGGGAGGAGAGGGCGAGGCCATCTGCGTCCCGAACGGTAGGATGGCCGATGACCTCGACAGGGACGTCTAGATCACGCGCCATGCGGTGAATGAGGGCGAGTTGCTGGAAGTCTTTTTTTCCAAAGATGGCAAAGTCCGGCTGTAAGATATTAAAGAGTTTTAGAACGATGGTGAGGACTCCATCGAAGTGGCCAGGGCGGGTGGCCCCGCAGAGGTGTCGGGTAAGGAGTGATTCTCGGACTAGGACGGAGTGGTCCGGTTGGTATAGGGCTTCTTTTTGAGGGGTAAAGGCCACGTCTACGCCCTCTGCCTCACAAAGGGCGAGGTCTTCTGTGAGGGTTTTAGGGTAATTGGTAAGATCACTAGGGCGATCAAACTGAATGGGGTTGACGAAGATCGAGATGGCGACGGTTCCGTGTGCACCTACTTTTTTACGCGCGGCCCGTAGGAGTTCAAGATGCCCTTCATGTAAAGCTCCCATGGTGGGTACAAGCGCTACCGGGTTTGGCATTTCTTTCAACAAAGCTCTTACAGAGTTGACGTCTGCGGTGGGTGTGATCATCTATCGGATTGTCAAGCAAGCCCCCGCAAAGCGCCATGAAAAATCTCCATACCTCCATTCTTTTCTTCGTCTTATCAGCCCTCGGAATGACCAGTCCCGTTTCTGCTCAGGAAGCGGATGACTTTAAAGTGGCTGGGGTCAATGTTCAGCAAGTTTTCCAAGCATACCATCGGACCACTCAGACTGAGAATGATGTGAATGAAGAGCGTATTCGCATTCAGAAATCGGATCGCCAAATTCGCTCACAGATGAAACTCGCAGACAAACAGATCACTGAGTTTGGGAAAGCAAGAGATCTGAGTGGATTGACGGAAGAAGAGAAAGCGGCTCGTGCTGAAACAATGCAGGCTCTCCTTTCACGCCGTAACAAGCTTAACGACGAGCGAGTTTCTAAGTATGAGCAAAGTAATAATCAGCTGAATCAAGATATGATGACGACGATGGCGGGCATTCTTGGGTCGATCCAACGTTTTGTGGAGTCATATTCTGAGAAGAGTGGATATGATGTCGTCTTCGACCTCTCCGGAACTTCGACAAACCAGACTGCTCCAGTGATTGGTGGTAAGGGGATTATCGACATCACCGCAGCGGTCATTGCGGAGTTGAACAAGGAGACTTCTACGAAAGAATAGCCGCGATAAAGCCTTCGGTTGACGTCACTCCTAGATTTGTCATACTTCCGCCACTTAATCCTTTCCTTCCATTCATTATGAAACTGCCAATTTTTTCAATTCTAGCCAGTCTACTGGTCCTATCTTCTGCGGCCATGGGCCAGCAGCGTCTTAAGATCGCAACAGTTAGCATGGAGCGTCTCTTTAATGAATACCACCAGACCACAGAGGTTCAGCGGGATATTAATATTGAGCGGGCCCGTATTCAGAAGGATAATAATAACAAGCTGGCGGGGATTAGAGATATTGATGCTCAGCTGCAGATGATTCGGGAGAAGCTCACCGATAAGCAATTGGGTGAAAAGCAGCGCCAAAGCTTGAATGAAGAATCACGTGAGCTTGCCCAAGATGGAAAATCGAAAGAGCGAGAGCGGACCGAGTTCTTAGAGCGTCGGAACCGTGCTTTGAGTGAAAAAATGCGAAAGCAAATGCGTGCTATTTTAGTGAAGATCGAACGGGCCGTAACTGAGCGAGCGAAAGAGGGGAATTACGATTTTATTCTAGATGCTTCAGGTAAGAGCAACCAAGGAATCCCATTCGTGATTCATGCTCGGGATACGACCGATCTGACTGACTCCCTTCTTAAGGAAGTCAATGAAGACGCCGAATAAGCCTAACTCATTACGTTTCAGGTGTCTCTCAGCTGGCAGCAACTTCACGCTCTGATCGGGGTCACTCCTGATGAGGCGGTGTCCACACTTTATACTGGCATCGGTGCGCTGGATGACGCAGGGGCCCTAGATGTTAGTTTTTTGGGGAATCCCCGTTACGAACCTCAGTTGGCTGGAACGGCAGCTGGAGTGGTCCTCGTTCCTGCCGGAGATTTTACCGCGCCAGCAGGGTGCCGACTGATTACGGTGGAAAACCCTTCGGGAGAATTCTCAAAGCTCATCGATTATTTTCAACAGCAGGCCAATCCCTTTATCCCCGGGGTTTCCCCGGGTGCGCATATTGAGGATGGCGTGGTCTACGACCCTGAGAAGGTGAAGATCGGCCCCGGCGTGGTGCTTGAAAAAGGAGCCGTAGTTGGTGATGGAACGATCGTAGGTGCTGGCTGCTTGATCGGCCGGGATGTCGTGATTGGCCGGGATTGTGTTCTACATCCAGGGGCGGTGATTCGCGAACGCTGCACCTTGGGGAATAGGGTTACGCTTCAGCCTGGCTGCGTCATCGGTTCAGACGGCTACGGCTTCGATTTGGTTGAGGGGTGCCACCAAAAGGTCCCGCAGGTCGGGATTGTCGAAATTCAAGATGATGTCGAAGTCGGCGCGAACAGCTGCCTGGATCGGGCCCGTTTTGGCCGCACGATCATTGGGGAAGGATCTAAGATCGATAACCTCGTTCAGATTGCTCATAATGTGAAAATAGGGAAACATTGCCTCGTGGTCGCTCAAAGCGGAATCGCGGGGAGCTCGAAGCTGGGGGATTATGTCACGATTGCCGCTCAGGCCGGTGTCGCAGGCCACCTCGATCTTGCGGATCAGGCGATTCTAGCGGCTCAGGGTGGGCTCTTGAAAAATATCACTAATCCCGGCGTTTATATGGGAACTCCAGCCCGCCCGATGAAAGCGGAGCAACGTAAAATGGCCACCGTAGCGCGGCTCCCGAAGATGCGTGAAGAACTCCGCGAATTAAAAAAGAAGCTGGAGCAACACCTTTCAGAATGACACCTTTTGTCCAACAACCACCTCGATTAACATTCAACGTCCTTCCATCATGAAAACATCCCCATTTCAGCGCCTTACTTCAAAGCTTCTCCCTGCTCTCCTTTCTTTGGGAATGGCTCTTTCTGCGACTGCTGGTCAACTCAAGGTCGCGACCGTGAATATGACCACTTTGCTCAACGAATACCATAAGACGAAGGCTGCAGAGAAAGAGGAAGCCGTCGAAACTGAAAATATTCGGAAACTCGACGTCGAGCGCCATTCTTCCATCCAAGCAATCGTAGAGGAACTCCGCAAAATGAAGCAGGAGTTTGGTGACCCTTCACTCTCACCAGAGAAAAAGAAGTCTATCTCCAAGGAGGCGAATGACCGGCAAGCGACTCTCGTGGCTCTTCAACGTGAGCGTGAGGAATTTATACAACGTAGCCGCCGCGCTTTGAACCAAAAGATGGTCGGTCTCATGAACGAGATTCGCCTCCAAGTCATGCAGGCAGTCAACTCGCATGCCGCGACTCAGGATGCCGACTTTGTTTTTGATGAGTCCGGCCTAACAACAAACCAAGTGCCTTTCCTCGTCTACGTCCGCAACAAAGTGGATATCACCCCAGAGGTTCTTAAAAACCTTAACAAAGATGCTCCTGCTACCGCAGTAGCTCCTAAGTAAGAACATCCCACAGCTCACATTTCACGACCATGAAATCATTCAAAATTTTAGTAATCCTCTGCGCAGCAGTCTTTTCTTCCGTTCCGCTTTCTGCTCAAGACGATGCGGCGAAGGTCGATAAGATTGGCACTGTTAATATCCAGAAATTGGTCGGAGAATACTACAAGTCGGCGGAAATCCGTGAGTCTTTCAAGGTCTATGAAAAAGAGATTCAGGCTGAAAGTGAATCTCGCATAGAGGCCATCAAGCTCCTCGTCACAGAAGCTCGGAAGCTTGCCAAAGAAGGAGAAGATCCGTCTCTGGCTCGTGCTAAAAAAGAAGAACTTTTCAAGAATGCGAGTGCGAAAAATCAAGAAGCCCAAGCTCTCGCCCGCGACCGCCAAGAATGGGCTGAGCGTAAAAACTCTGCTCTTTCCGAGAAGGCAAACGTCGAGTTTTCTATCTTGCGCTCTGAGGTTGTCGCTTTCATTCAAAAAGTGGCAGAAGAACAAGGATATGACTTTATTCTAGATCTCTCCGGTTCCAGTGGTGCTCGAGTCCCCATTCTCTCTTATTCAAAGGACGCCACAGATCTTACCGCCGTTCTCTTGGAGTCCCTAAATAAAGAGGCTCCAGTTAAAGACGAATAGAGGCGCCCCGCCATCTCGTCAAAGATTGACGTTGCGGGGCAATTACAGCGGGTGTTGTATTAGGCTTAATGAAAGTCGTTCTTTGTCTTTTCCTGCTCGCCCTTCCGGCCTGTGCGCTTCCGAATTCAGTCATAACGGCCCTAGGCCAGAATGACAGCCCGCTCAATGGCCAAGACCTCACCGGGGTATTTCTCGCCTCAGCCCTCTGGGATGGTTCCCAAACTCTCCCTGGAGATTGGCAAACTGATGCTGGGGTTGCGAATGCCAGCTCGGGGTATTTGAAGGCCCGCCCTCAAGTTTTCGGGATTGATGCTCTCCTAGTCCGCGCCCTCCACCGTGAGGAGCAACTGGAAGAACTACAAATCACCTTTGTTGATGCGGGATCATTCTTTGGCTATTTTAAGCCCACTTTATCCTCCGAGACAGACCGTGAGACCGCGGTTGCTGAAATACAAAAAGAACAAGAGGGAAAGCAGGCTGAATTCGCAGCCCTCTACGCCAAGACCTCAGATGCTCTGATCCTCCGTTTAGGGGCAATCGATGCGCGACCAGAGGAATCGAAGCGCGGTCGCGCACGTGATCTCCGCGCCCCACTGAGGCAATATTATGACAAGGACTCTGGCCTGATTATCAGCTTACTTGCGGCACAGGACCGGCTCATTCGGGTGAGTATTAAGAAGAAGGAGACGGCTACTAAGACGTGGCTTGATTCATCTCAAGAGGCCTTGGAGCCCCGAGAGCGGCTAAAGGCTTTGGTCTCTCAGGTCAGTCGGAACGATCGCGGGGACGTCATCCTAAATGGGGTGGAAGTGGTCCCGCAAGGATACCGGCCGTATTGCGGACTAAACACCCTCGTTATGGTGGCGCGTTACCTTGGTCTTCATTTGGATGAAGATTGGCTCGCGGTGGCCGGTAAATTTCAAAACACCGGTTCCTCGGCAGGCTCAGATATGCTCGGCCTCTATAGCTCGGTGGCAAAGGAAGCCCGCTTCAAGCTCAACCGTAAAAGCAGTTACGATCATGAGACGGTGCGCCGTTCTATCCGTGCAGGCATGCCCGTGATCGTCTGGCGGCGCTGGGATCAGTCTCGTGATCGCCTCCACACCAAGCTCTCCCGCGACCTCTCCCGCGGAAGAGAAAGTAAGTTCGAGCGGCCAGAGGAAGCGCTGCTCCCATCGAAAAAGAAAAACTCACCGCTCCATGCTTCCGTTATTATTGGTTACAATGATGAACGGAAAGAGATCATCTTTCTTGAAAGCTGGGCTGGGCCATCTTTACCGCGCCGTATGCCGGTGAGTGAGATTTCCCACACCGCAGATCTCACCTTCGCTTTCCAGCCGTAATCTGGAGCGTAAAAAAAAGCCACCCGAATTGGGCGGCTTTTTGAAAAGTAAGAACGGTGGGGGATGCCCTCCGGAAAGTAGGCGATTAGCTAAAGAGTTCGCCGTCTTTGAAGAAGCGCTTTAGCTCAGCCTCGGCAGCCTCTGGGCTATCGGAAGCATGGCAGACATTGCGCATTTTAGATTCCTCACACTTCTGGCCCAGATCACCACGGATTGTGCCAGCAGGTGCTTCCTTGGAATCAGTTGGTCCTAAGAGGTCGCGGACACGGGAGATAATGTTCTCACCACTCAGAGCGAGGGCGACCACAGGGGACTCCTGCATGAAGTCACGCACAGATGGGAAGAAGGGCATTTCAGCGATGTGTGAGTAGTGCTCAGCGAGAATGTCATTGCAGAGAGTCATCATCTTGATGCCCTGGATTTTAAAACCCTCTGCCTGGTAACGGGCGAGGACGGTTCCGACGAGGTCGTTTTGGACCGCATCAGGCTTAAACAGAATCAAAGTCGTTTCTTGTGCCATAGGAGGGGGGATTAAGCGACTGGCCTCCGGCTGTCAACACCCCAGCCACCTTCGAAGGAGTTTGGGGCCTCACAAATTCAGTTTAAAGTCCGAGCTACAGACCTAGAATGACTTCTAAGCGGCCATCCTTTACTTTGATTTTTTGCAGAAGCATCTCGGCCATTTTACCTTTGTAGTCCTCTTTCTCAAGAGTGTGCAGGATGTGGTCTTCTAAATATTTTCGAGCAGTCAGGGTGAGTGCTGCCCGCACCGCACTTTCATATTTTTTAGGAATGCTGGTGGTGGTGAGGTTTTCCACCGTGAGGTCAGAGGTCCGGAGGGTGCCATCTCCTCTCTCGTAACGGATGGCTCCAGTGAAGGTTCCCGACACTTCCTCACTCCGGATAAAAGGAATGGCAATCGTGGCTTTCGCCGAAATCTGGACCCGGTTGGAGTCCCCTAAAAATTTGACCACTGGCTCCTCGATCACGATCGGGATGTAGTTGAGGATGCGGTCTTCTTTTGGGAAATCCTTTCCGATCTTCTCTTGGATTTCTTCCTCCGTGAAAGTGACCGTAAAAGTCTCATCGCCAAGTTCCCGCGACGAGAGATAAAAGTAGCCGACAATCACGATCAAGGCCCCTGCGAACAGCCCGAAAACAAGAGTTATGATCAGTTTCATCGCTGGGTTTCAGGAACGCTTTTTGGGGATCTGACTCGCCAGCTTTCCGCTGCGAGGGCGCCTAGCGGAGGTCTTCGGGCTAGGTAGGATTTCTGACCGGCTAAGGTCAGGGGCTTTCGGCTTCAGGCTAAAGGCTTCTCCACAATAGGAGCAGCGGTAGCTCCCCTTTGCGAGAACCGAGACGGCAATGCGGAGACGATAACTCCCAGCCAATTTTTGAGCCTTCTTATGGTGGATGCATTTCAAAGAACGCATCGTTGAAGCCTGACAAAGTTGGCACCGGCAGGTCCCTGAGACGATCAGAGCTAAGATGGAGAGGGCGAGTGCCGAAATGATGGAAATCCCAAGGAGCCAAAGACTCTCTTCTGTTTTTTGAATAAGGGTATTCACGATCGCCCCTACCGCGATGACGATGGAAAGGGCGGCGAAGATCAAGATAATGCTGGCGCGGCGGAAGGCGTTAGCGCGAGCGGAACTTTTAACGTAATGCATTTCAGGGGGTGAAGGGCTGGCGGGTGGCCCCAGGCGCTATAAAATAGATCCTGGTGTGTAGTCGGCGGTTCCCGGGTGTTTCGCGGTGAGTTTTTCAATCACCTGCTTAAATTGTGCAACCTGTCCCTGTGCTTGTCCTACATTATTTCGCCCTTGTTCTAAAATTGTTGCTAAAGCGTCTTGGTCTAGGGGGAGGCGGTCGTCCTCGGCGAGGCGCTCCAGCAAGTTGTTTACGGTCGCTTTTCCGTTGCGGAGATCATGCACAGTTGCCACGGCATGTTCCTTGATCGCCTCGTGTGCCGTCTCGCGGCCCACACCCGCTTTCACCGCTTCCATCATGATGGTGGTGGTGAGGAGGAAGGGGAGGTAGTG
>JALZWJ010000274.1 GCA_023300065.1 Akkermansiaceae bacterium | reverse complement strand
GTCGAAGGTCTTGGTGAGGTGATTTCCATCGGTCTCATCTTCATCATCGATAGCCATGGTGATACCATCCCCAATATCAGCGTCAAATTGAGTCAGGTCGTTTGAGATTTGAGCGATGTAACTATCGTCTGGGCTGGAGGTCCAAGTGAGGGTCACCGTGTTGGCCTCAGGAGCATAGTTAATCTCAGTGATGGCAAAGTTGGGTGCGTTGGGATCGGCAACCTGCGTGAGGGTGAGATTGCTGATCGTGCTGAGGGTGCCATTTGCTTCAGAGAGAAAGATGGATGAGAAATCCACATCCTCGGTGTAGTCATGGCTGTTAATTTCGCCGAGTAAGGAATCTGACCAAGTGACAGAACCAAAGTCGTCGACCCCATCGTGGGTAGAGAGGTCCAAGGTGACTGTGACGGTGCGCGCTCCGGCGTTACCATCTGGCCCGTCAATCGCGTTATTTGAACCAGGCCCGCCCCACGTGTCGAGTTCACCACTTCCGCGCAGAATGATGGTGCCGGTGGCGTCGAGATTGATGAAGTGGTTGTTGGTGGCTGGTGCACTGAGTTCCGAAAAACCAACCGATAGCCAAATGTTTCCGATGCCGGTGACCGCCCCGATGGTCATGGTCAGGTCAAAGATCCCGGTGCTGGTTCCTTTCGTGTCGTTAATGTAGGAGCCGAGGCTGAGGTGAGCCGAGGAGTTTGTGCCGGAACCGACATTCACGCTGCCGTCGTCGGAATAAGTATCAGAGGAGACCCAGATATTTGAACCTCCTGCGGTGGTGACAGCATTGTCGAATAGCTCGGCAGTGGAGCCATCAAGGGGATCCCCTGTGCCGTTAAAATCTTCCTGAACGATCACGCTTTGAGCTGCGGCAGAGCCAACGAGAATTAGAGTCGTGGAGCTTAGAGTGAATAGGCGTTTCAGTTTTGTATTTTTCCAGTTCATGATTTTTTAGCGCGTTAGCGTGAAGTGTTAGATTAAATTACTCAGGTTGGTAGCTGTTTTTTTTAAAAAAGTGGAATAAAATTGAAGAAGGGGCCTCCTTCTAACCTTCTCCAGTCAGACCGTTTCAGTTTTTTAAAAGGGCGAGGATGCGATGCGCAAATGCCCAATATCGAGCGTTAATAGTGGAGATGCCTTGTCTGGTGCGATCTAGCTTGTCAGGGCCTGTAAGAAACGTTTCTATCGGCTCACAAAATCCCCATGTATTTCCTCGGAGTAGAATCAGCGGAGTCAGAGACCAGAGCCATCGTCGTGGACCTTGAAAGCGCGACCGTGGTGGCCTCAGCCAGCTCTCCCCACACCCTTGTTGAGGGTGTGCCCATTGGCAGTCAAGAACAGGACCCCACAGCTTGGATCGCGGCACTAGACCAGACCGTCAAGGAGTGCCTCAATTCCCTCGGCTCTGCCCGCGACCAAGTCGTCGCAATGTCGGTGGGCGCCCAGTCAAAAGGCCTCGTGCTTCTTGATGAAAATAACTCAATCGTGCGACCCGCTAAGATCGAGGGAGACATCTCAGCCCTCAAACAACTGCAGGCTCTTAATCGGAACTTTGGCGGGGCTCTTGGCCTGAGCGAGCTGATCGGCAATCGGATTGAGGTTGATTCATTAGTCTGCAAGCTTCTCTGGCTCAAGGAACGTGAACCGAATAATTTCCAAAAAACGACCTCCGTGATGCAGCCACGTGAGTTCATTAACTACTGGCTCACTGGAGTGAAGAAAACAGATGCGGGGGATGCCTCACGCACTGGTTTGTTCGATGTTCCAAACCGTAAGTGGAGCCAGACGATGGTAGACTTCATTGATCCAAAGCTCAATGAGATGCTCTCGCCCGTCGCTGGGACTGAGAAATTGCTCGGCCCTCTTCGTAGCGAAATCGCCAAGAGCTGGGGCTTGAGTAAGGAGCTTCTCGTCGGCATCGGCAGCGGCCGCTCCATGATGCGCGCCCTCGGAGCTGGCACCGTAGATCCTAGCACTGGAGTTCTCGACTTTGCCTCCTCCGGCACGGTCTGGGGAGTCGGTAAAAAACCACAAGTCGATCCGCGCGGCGAGGTTGATCTCTGGTGTGATGCAACGGATCAATGGCTCTCTCACTTTACGGAAGAGCGCGCTGTGGCCTCGATGGAAATGATCCGCAAGCACTACGGATGGACGGGCCTAGACATGGAGCAAGCGGCCTCTAAAGCGAGCCTTGGAGCAGGTGGTCTGATGGCCTTACCCCTCGGCCATGGTGCTGCGACTGGTAAAGGTGAGGGCATGTTGCATGGCATTACCGCGCTAAATTTCACGCAATCAAACGTGGCCCGCGCGACCTTGGAGGGCATCGCCTCTGGCATCTCGTTTGGATACCACCGGATGGTTGAGCTGGATCATGATTTCAAAAGTATCCGCGTCACAGGTCGTGGGGTGGGGAGCAAGTTTTGGCGTCAATTGATCGCAGATGTCACAGGCGTGCCGAGTTGCACTTTAGTCACTCATGAGGGAGCGGCGCTCGGCGCTGCGATCCACGCAGCCGTCACTTATTTCCAGCAGAGGGCCGAGAACCTCTCCTTTACTGAGATGGCGAACTACTTGGTGCTTGTCGATGACTCCTCTTGGTGTGAGCCAAGCCAGGAGAACCATGATTTCTATCTAGAGCAACTCTCCAAGCAGCAATATCTCGCCGAAACTCTCATCGGAGCGGGATTCCTAGTCTAGATCGTGGCTGGAACGAATGAAATCCGCACGACTTGGAAGGCCCGTTTGATCGGCCGTCTCGGCGGGTGGTGTATGCGGCTTCTCGGCATGTCTCTGCGGAGAGAAGTCGTGGGGGATGTCCGTGGTCTCAATGCCAGCCCTCAGCCGCTCATCCATGTGCTTTGGCATAACCGGATCCTCGTATCACCCTATCTGTTTCGTAAAATCTACCCGAAGCGCGAAACCGTCGTTTTGACAAGCGCGAGTAAAGACGGCGCGGTTTTAGCAGCCGCCGTGAAGGTTTTCAAAGTCGGAGCCGTGCATGGATCTAGCAGCCGCCGGGGTGCCGCTGCGATCGTGGCCCTGCGCCGGGCCACGCGGGAGGGGAAGGACCTCGTCTTCACGCCAGATGGTCCACGCGGACCTCGCTACCATTTGCAGCCAGGAGTGGTGAAGATCGCTCAGACGACAGGGCTTGCCATCGTTCCCTTGCATATCGAGTATCTCTCTTGCTGGAAGCTTAGGACGTGGGACCTCTTTCGGATCCCCAAACCCTTCAGCAAGGTCCGTGTCACGCTCGGAGATCCCATCACCGTTCCACGAAAGTTGGATGATGATGGCTTTGAAAAAGCGCGCCACGCCCTCGAGCAAATTCTCTTAAAAGAAATCGACGATCTAATCTCACCCACAGAAAGCGAAAATCATGGCAACACTCATTGACGGTAAAAAAGTGGCGGAGGAAGTCCTCGCCGAATGCGCGCAGGAAATTGCTGAGCTCAAAGAGCAGGGGATTACCCCCGGACTCGCCGTGGTTTTAGTGGGAGAAGATCCCGCTAGTCAGGTCTATGTGAATTCAAAGGCCCGCAAATGCGCTGAGCTGGGGATTCATTCTGAGAAGATCGTGCTCTCAAAAGAAGCGACTCAGGCCGAAGTTTTAGAAACAGTGAAACGCCTCAATACGGATCCCGCGATTCATGGGATTTTAGTTCAGTCCCCGCCGCCGCCTCAGATTAATGAAGAGGAAATCGTGCGTGCGATTGATCCCGCGAAAGATGTCGATGGCTTCCACCCGGAGAACGTGGCAAAGCTCGCGCTGGAAGATGCCAGCGGGTTTGTTCCCTGCACCCCGGCGGGCTGCATGCGTCTGATAAAAGCGGCAGGAGTCGAGACCAGCGGTGCGGAAGCGGTGGTGGTGGGCCGCAGCATGATCGTCGGTAAGCCGATGGCGCTTCTCCTCATGGCGCGTGGCAGCGATGCCACCGTGACCGTCGCGCACTCCCGCACCCGTGATCTCGCCGAGGTCTGCCGCCGTGCCGATATTTTAGTGGCTGCGGTGGGTATCCCAGAATTCATCCGCGCTGACTTTGTGAAAAAAGGTGCCACCGTGATTGATGTCGGCATCAACCGGGTTGAAGACGCCACCGCAAAACGCGGCTACCGCCTCTGCGGAGACGTGGCCTACGACGAAGTCGCCGAGAAAGCCGGATCCATCACCCCCGTCCCCGGCGGAGTTGGCCCCATGACGATCGCGATGCTGATGAAGAATACGATTAAGGCGGCAAGGGCTGCTAAGGCTTAGGTAGAGGAGGTTCTTAGCCTCAAAGGAGCAGGCGTAACGTGACTGTGCCTGCCACTCCTTCGGAGTTTTTGGATCAGCTGTCATGAACCCCGGGCCAAGGCCCGGGGCTAGATGCCTGCACTCCTTCGGAGTTAGAAGCCCCAGCTCCGAAGGTGCGGCGGCATATAGCCCCCAGCCTTGGCTGGGGGTAGGGCGTTGACCAAGTTTCTTAAGCTCCGAAGGTGCGGCGGCACACGTTGGTTTGGGGTTTCCGTGTTTTACGTCCCGGGCGAACTCCGGGGATGAGATGCCAAAAAAAACCGCATCCCGGAGGAGGCGGTTTTTGAAAAGTTGGGTCCTTGGAGGACTATCGCTTCGAGAACTGGAAGCGTTTGCGAGCACCGGGCTGGCCGGGCTTCTTACGCTCACGTGCACGTGGGTCACGGCGGAGGAGGCCAGCGGCCTTCAGTGCGGGACGAAGCTCGGGGTCATGCTGGATCAAGGCGCGAGAGATCGCGAGTTTGATGGCGTCAGCTTGGCCGTTCATGCCGCCACTTTGGCAGACTGCTTTGACGTCGAACTGCTTCTTCAGGCCAGTGAGCTCAAGTGGCTCAAGGACGTTGCCCTGCAAGGTGAGGGTGGTGAAGACGTCTTCGAAGGTGTCGTTGTTGACGGTGATTACTCCGGTGCCGGCGGTAATCCAGACGCGGGCGACGGCTTTCTTGCGGCGTCCGGTTGCGGTAAATGTTTCGCTCATGGTAGTATAAGGTATGAGTTAAAGTGAGAGAGTGACGGCTTTTGGCTCTTGAGCTTCGTGCGGGTGTTCTGCACCTGCATAGACTTTCAGCTTTTTCATCTGGGCGGAACCCAGCTTGGTTTTAGGGACCATTCCTTTGACGGCCCACTCAAGGATGAGTTCTGGACGACGTTGGCGAACCTTGGAAGGGGTCTCGATAGTCTGACCACCGACGAAGCCGGAGTGGCGAGCATAGATCTTATGGCGCTCCTTGCTTCCGGTGAAGCGAGCTTGGTCAGCATTGATGATGACTACGAAGTCACCGGTATCAATGTGAGGTGTGAAGATGGCCTTGTTCTTTCCGCGGAGGAGGATGGCTGCCTGAACGGCGACTTTTCCGACGATCTGGTCCTTGGCATCGATGATGTGCCATGAACGCTCGACGTCAGCTGGTTTTGCTGAAAACGTTTTCATTGTTTTTCTGGGTTCCGTTGGGCTCGCCGGGGAATCCGACGTGCTTTAAGGGGCGCGCAACCTAGGAAGGGGCTCCGTGGGTGTCAACGTAATTATGAGGAAAGCGAGGCTTGCGAAATGGGCGTGGAGAGGGCAGAAATTGCGCCGTGCGAGACCTCCTCAAACAGCCCCTCTGGAATGCCCGGTCAATGGGGCGGCCAATGCCTGATAGTGTCCATGCCTGTACCGTGTCGTTGCCGACGTGGGATTCGGTGATCGGATATGAAGAAGGAAGGGACCGTGTGCTAAAGAAGATGGAGGCGGGGTATCCTCGTTTTTTCCTGCATCCGTTGGTGAAGCGGCTTTTCGCGAAGGCGACGGAGGAGATCGCAGAGAGCGGGAAGCGGGCCATCGTGTTCCCTCATAAGAAGGCGGCGCAAGGGGCGCAGCGTTATGTGGAACGTAAGATTGCGGTGGCGACCCGCATCGCAAGTTATGAAGACGGGATGCAGGCGCTGATCGTTCCTGACACGGCGATCGGAGTGGCGATGGAGTATTGGCGCTATACTGGGGAGGTTATCAGCAGCCGCCAGGCGGAGGATTTACTCAATGAAAAGGAGCCCGAGGGTAGCTCGACGGTGATTTTAAAACAGCAGCTCGCGGAGTTCTCTGGGGCGGCGCTGGATGACCACTTCATTTATGAAAGTGGGATGGCGGGGATTTTTTCAGCCTATCGGGCCGTGATGAATCTCTTCCCAAGTAAGAAGACGCTGCAATTAGAGTTTCCGTATGTGGATGCCTTGAAGGTGCAGCAGCGGTTTGGGAATGGCGTGGTCTTCCTCTACGATGCGGATGGCGAGGACTTCGACGCGGCGGTGCGACGGATCCAAGAGGGGGAGTTTGCCGCGGTCTTTTGTGAGGTGCCGAGTAATCCGCTTTTGCGAACTGTGAATCTGCCCCGGGTGGCGGAGGCGTGTCGCCAGGGTGGGGTCCCGCTCGTGGTGGATGACACGGTGGCGAGCTCGGTGAATCTCGACATTTTAAAGTATGCTGATTTGGTGACGACGAGTCTCACGAAGTGGGTTTCTGGTAAAGGTGATGTGATGGCGGGCTTGGTGACCTTGAATGAGGATTCGCCATGGGCCACGGAGTTCCGTTCATTCCTGAATGAGGATACGAACGGTGGGTCGCGCCTTTATGGGGGGGATTGTAGTGCGCTGATCTCGAACATGCGGAGCTACCGCGAGCGGGTGATGAAGTCGAACAGTAATGGCGAGCTGGTGGCGGATTACCTCCATGCGCATCCTGCGGTGGGTCGAGTTTGGTATCCGAAATACAATACGCCCCACGAGTATAGTTTGATCCGCCGTGAGGGTGGGGGATACGGTGGGTTGATTTCTTTCACGCTGAAGCAACCTCGGAAGATGCCGAAGGTTTACGACGCTTTAGAGCTTTGCAAGGGGCCGAGTCTCGGGACGGAGTTCACTCTCGCGAGTCCTTACACGATGCTTGCGCATTATTTTGAGATGGATTGGGCAGAGGCGTGTGGCGTTTCATCAAACTTGCTCCGCCTTTCGGTGGGGATCGAGGACGGAGATGCCATCATCGGTGCCTTAGCGCGGGCTCTGGATTTAGCGTAGATTGGGCTTACACCAAACCATCCCGCTTGGCCTGCTTCCAGTAAGCATACTCGGAGCGGTTGAACTCGACATATTCTGGGGAGAGGTCTGAGGCGTAAATGCGGTGGCTGCATTCTCCGAGGCCGAGGTCTACCGTGATCTCGAACTCGTCTTTACTGACGATGTTGCGCAGAACCTCGGGATTGGTTTTTGCCTGCAAGCCGCCCTCGCAGGCGAGCTTTGAGCCGTAGGAGATATTGAGGAATTCCTCCCGGATGCTCGCTCCGGCATATCCGACGGCGTGGATGATGCGGCCCCAGTTCGGGTCCTCACCATTCCATGATGCTTTGACGAGAGAGGAGTTGGCGACGGCTTGGGCCACTTTTTTAGCATCGGAATGGCTGCGCGCGCCTTTGATGTTGAGGGTGACGAACTTGGTCACGCGCTCGCCATCTCGGACGATCGCCTTAGCCAGCTTGTTCATGACGAATTGTAAGGCGTGGCAAAAATTTGTGGAGTCCTTGGTGCCGTGGCGCAGGGGCTTATTTCCGGCGGCTCCGTTCGCGAGGACGATGACGGAGTCATTCGTGGAGGTGTCTCCATCGATCGTGATGCGGTTAAAGGTGTTTTCGACCGCCTCTTCTACCGCGCTTTCGAGGCAGCTTTGGGTCACGTTGGCGTCCGTGGTGATAAAGCTGAGCATGGTGGCCATGTTCGGGTTGATCATCCCGGCTCCTTTCGCGCAGCCGCCAATCCGGACCCGTTGGCCTCCGAGTTCTACGGAGATCGCAAAGTCCTTTTCTACCGTATCGCTGGTGATGATGGCGCGCGCGACGTCGTTCCCTTTCTTCTCGTCTAGGCCGGCGACCAAGGCCTCGTAGTGAGGGTCGATCCGCATCATGGGCATGGGCAGGCCGATCACTCCGGTGGAGCAGACCGCGACTTCCCTTTGCTTTAGGTTAAGGAAGCGAGCTGTCTCCTTAGCCATGTTCCGTGCGTCCTGCATACCATTGGGTCCGGTGCAGGC
>JALZWJ010000273.1 GCA_023300065.1 Akkermansiaceae bacterium | reverse complement strand
GGAAAGGCGCTCGGGTTTGATCTAGCGCAAGTGATGGCACAGGTCCGTGATGCCTTCTTTGGGAACGAGGTGCAGCGGCTCCAGCGGGGGCGCGATGAGGTGAAGGTGATGGTCCGCTACCCGGAGGATGAACGGAAATCAGTGGTGAACTTTGAACGGATGAAGCTGCGCACGCCCGCAGGCGATGAGGTGCCGTTACTGTCAGTGGTGGAGCCAGAATACGGACGCGGACCGGCCACCATCACGCGGGTCGACCGTTTTCAAACCATCAGCTTACAAGCGGATGTGGACCTCGCGGGTGGGTATAATTCGAATGAGATTGTCTCAAAATATGAGGAAGAAGTTCTCAACAAAATTGGGGAGAAATTCCCCGGAGTGCGCTTTCGCTTTCAAGGGGAGCAGAGTGACCAGCGTGATAGTGTGCGTGAAATGGGCGTCGGATTTATCGGGGCCCTATTGATCATGTATGTGCTGATGGCGATCCCTCTGAAGAGCTACGTGCAGCCCATGATCGTCATGAGTGTCATCCCCTTCGGGATGGTCGGCGCGGTGGCGGGGCACGTGTTTATGGGGCTAAGTTTGAGCATTATGTCGATGGTCGGCGTCGTCGCCTTGGCCGGAGTGGTGGTTAATGACAGCCTGGTGCTGGTGGACTACGTGAATCGGAGTCGGAGGAAAGGGGAGGGCATCGTAGCGGCCGCGCAGGATGCTGGCGCGCGCCGTTTCCGGCCAATTCTGCTGACCTCTCTCACCACCTTCGTAGGGCTGATGCCGATGCTTTTAGAAACAGATATGCAGGCAAAGTTCCTGATCCCGATGGCGGTTTCGCTAGGGTTTGGCATCTTGTTTGCCACCGCCATTACCTTGATTCTCGTGCCCTCGCTCTACGTGATTCTGGAGGATGTGCGGCTCTTGCCCAGTAAGATCAAATTACTCATTGGAAATCGCGCAAAGTAGAGGAGGTTGGCTTCATGTTCCTTGATGCACTGGCGAGCGCCTTCCCTCCATCCCACTACACTCAGCCAGAGTGTTTTGAATTTTCCAAAAAGACTGCCTCTTACCAAGCTCTCAGTCGGCGGGGGAAAGGCATCGTAGAGCGTGTTCTTTTAGGGGACTCGGGGATCGAAAAACGGCATTTTTGCACTGAGGACCCAACCGAGATGTTTGGGGCGGGGGCCCAGGAGTTGAGCGAATATTTCGAAAGGGAGGCTCCAAAGCTCGCGGTCGCGGCACTGGAAAAAACAGGGGTGCCGGTCGCCGAGATCGATGCCCTCATCATCTGCACCTGCACTGGGTATCTCTGCCCCGGAGTCACGAGCTATGTCGCGGAGCAGATGGGGATGAGGGAAGATGTTTTCCTGCAAGACATCGTCGGCCTGGGATGTGGCGCAGCGATCCCTACGATGCGTGCAGCGCAGGGTTTTCTAGCCGCGAACCCGGGCAAAAAGGTCGCCACAGTGGCGGTGGAGATTTGTTCAGCCGCTCTTTACGTGAACGAGGAACCGGGGGTTTTGATCAGCCTGTGCCTTTTTGGGGACGGGGCCTCGGCTGCTGTGTGGTCGGATGATAATAGCGGCGGGAAGTGGCAGATGGGGAATTTCGACACAGTCCACCAACCCGCGGAAAGGGAGAAGATCCGCTTCATCAATACCGACGGGAAGTTGGAGAATAAATTACACCGTTCAGTGCCCGCTCTCGCGGCTGATGCGGTGGAGAAACTCTGGAAACGGCGGTCAAATGACCCGGATCAAGTGCTGGCTCATACGGGCGGGCGGGATGTGATCGCGGCTCTAGAAAATCAGATGGGGTGGACCTTGCCCGAAACCCGCCAAGTGCTCCGGGATTCAGGGAATTGCTCCAGCCCGTGCCTTCTCTTCGCGCTAGAAGAGAGGCTGAAAAAGGCAGAGGGGGACTCGCGCTATTGGTTAACCAGCTTCGGGGCCGGGTTTTCCGCCCATTCTTGTGAGATGTGGCGTTGACAGAGGCCGCTGTGGGGATGACCGTCCTTGCGACATGATTAAAAGAAAACACCGGGTTGTTTCCGGTTTGATTAGTGGCGCTCTCGGCTTGTCCGCGGTCGCTCAAGAGCCCGCAGCTCCTGTCGAGCCTGCGAAACCAGCTGAACCCGTAGCGCCAGCAAAGCCTGCTGCCCCTGCTGCCCCTGCTGCTCCCGTAGCCCCGGCAACGGCGGTAGAGCCCGCCGCTCCTGCCAAAGCCGCTCCTGTCGCAGACCCCTTCAAGGCACCTGATAATGTGGCCGCAGCTCCTGCCGGAGCAGAGAAGACCGCATCAGGCCTGGCCTCCATGGTTCTGACAAAAGGAACCGGGACCGAGAAACCAGCCGAGACTGACACGGTGAAAGTGCACTACACAGGCTGGAAGGCGTCGGACGGTGAAATGTTCGATAGCTCACTAAAGCGTGGCCAACCTGCCGAATTCGCCCTTAATCAGGTGATCAAAGGTTGGACCGAGGGCGTGCAGCTCATGGTCGTTGGTGAGAAGCGCCGCTTCTGGATCCCTTCCGAGCTGGCTTACGGTGACGAAGGCCGCGTGGCTGGAAATTTAACCTTCGATGTCGAGCTCCTCGCCGTCGTAAAGCCACCTGAGGCTCCAAAAGATCTCGTCGCCCCGGCTGATGCCTTGGTCACTGAATCTGGTCTCAAAACACAGATTCTGAAAGAAGGCGAAGGCGACACCATGCCTGGTGCCGAAGACGTAGTAACCGTCCATTTTTCCGGTTGGAAAGAAGATGGCGAGTTCCTCACAAGCACTGCAAATCAACCAAGCCCGGCTCAGTTCAAGTTAGACGAGCTAAACGTAAAAGGCTGGTCCGAAGGACTCCAACTCATGAAGAAGGGCGAGAAACGCCGCATGTGGATTCCTGCCTCACTCGCTTTTGGCAAAGAAGGGGAAGCTCCGGCAGGCGCTCCTGCTGGGAACTTACTCTTCGACTTCGAGCTGATCGATTTCCGCTCCATCCCCAAGCCACCTCCACAGCCTAAAGCCGCTGACGCTCCTGAGAACGTCGCCGCCGCTCCTGCGGATGCTGCCAAGACCGCTTCTGGAATTCCCTTCATCGTGCTAAAGGCCGTTGAAACTGGTGAATCGCCAAAAGATGGAGACCTTGTCAAAATCAACTTCTCTGGTTGGGATTCCACCGGTGTTGCCGTCGGTTCTAATAAGGCCATGAATGCTCCAATGTCCCTCAACCTAGCTCAATCACCCGTGATTGGCTGGCCTGAGGTTCTGAAGGACATGAAAGCCGGTGAAAGTCGCCGTGTCTGGATTCCCGAGGCGCTTACTTTTGCTCAAAAGCGCCCAGGAGCACCCGCCGGTGCCCTCACCTTCGACTTAGAATTGGTAGAGTTTAAGACTCCTCCCGCAGCACCCGAAACTCCCTCAGACGTCGCCGCTGCTCCTGCAGATGCCACCAAGCTGGAGTCCGGCCTCGCCTACAAGGTCCTCAAAGCAGGAACTGGCACTAAGAAGCCCGGCCTGACCGATAAAGTGAAAGTTCACTACGCCGGTTGGACCACCGATGGGAACCTATTTGATAACTCAATCCAACGTGACGAACTCTTCGAGGTCGACATGCGTGGTGGTGTCATCAAAGGCTGGCTCGAGGGCCTGAAAGTCATGGTCGTGGGTGAAAAGACCCGTTTCTGGATTCCTGCTGATATGGCCTATGGCGACACCCCATCTCGCCCCGGTGGCCCTTCCGGCCTACTCGTCTTCGACATCGAGGTCTTCGAGATCAACAGCCCAGAGCTCCCAAAAAAGATCGAAGCGGTAACCCCTCCGATCCAAGTCAATCCTCCAAAGGCGGCTGAAGAGCCCAAGGCCGAGGAAAAAGCAGGGGAGTAAAGCCCCTGTTTTAAAGACCTTCAAAAACGGCCACTCGCAGCGATGCGGGTGGCCGTTTTTCTGCGCAGTCCACAAGGACTGTAAATATGGACCAGAGCTTAAAATACAGATCAAACAACCCCCTAGG
>JALZWJ010000272.1 GCA_023300065.1 Akkermansiaceae bacterium | reverse complement strand
TAACCCATAACCCATAACCCATAACCCATAACCCATAACCCATAACCCATAACCCATAACCCATAACCCATAACCCATAACCCATAACCCATAACCCATCCTAAAAACCACTTTCCCCTTAAGAGCTTGTTTTTCTGACAATCTTACCCATTTTTGGGCATGGATCGCTTTCCCTATATGGTGCTCGTGCAAAGACTCGTAAGCGCGGGCTTGACCAAGGCTCGTGTTTTGGCTGCCGCTTCGTTCTCACTTTGTGGCACAGCTACGGCTCTGGAGGCGATCCAGCTACCCTCGGGGCAAGATATCGCTCCTGATGGCGAATCGCTCGTCATCGCTTGGGCTGGTGACCTCTGGACCACGTCCATCGGCGGAGGGGAGGCGAAACGGCTCACTTACCACCCAGGGAACGACGATAACCCGAAAGTCTCACACGACGGCAAGGTGGTCTTCTTCAACTCAGAACGGACTGGATCGCGGCAAGTGTTCCAAATCCCCATTCAAGGAGGGAGCCCAACCCAAATTACTTTTCACTCAGAGGGAAGCACGCTGGAGGACCTCCACCCTACTGAGCCAGTGATTTTGGTGAGTGGCCAGCGCGACCATGCCGGTCGCCGCCCCACTCGCTTGCTGGAAAAGGCTCTGGATCCGCAGAGTGATGAGACGGTTCTTTTCGATGCCACGGGAACACGTGGACAGTATTCGGCCGATGGCCAGCACATCCTCTTTGTCCGCAGTGGCGCGAAGACATACCGCAAAGGTTATGAGGGATCCCAAGCTGCCCGGATTTGGATCTATGATCGCGAGGAAAAATCCTTCACAGAGCCGGTGCGTGATGCCACGGGATGCCGCTACCCGCTCTGGGCCCCCGATGGCCAATCGTTCTATTATGTCACCAGCCGCTCTGGGGCCTTTAACATCTGGCAGCACTACTTGGGCGAGACAGGCCCAGAAAAAGACCGCCAGCTCACGAAACACAAAGACGATAGCGTCTTCTCTCCCACCCTTTCAGCAGATGGGCAGACTCTGATCTACCGCCATCTTTTCGACCTCTATTCCATCTCCACAGAAGGAGATGCTAAGCCCTCGCTCATCCCGCTTTACCATCGCACCACTCTGGAACACCCCACGAGCGAGGCCTTGAACCTCAAGTCCACCCGCGACGCGACGGTGACCCCATCCGGCCTCGAATGGGCCTTCAGCGCAGGGGGCGAAATCTGGGCGATGGACACGGTGCTCAAGGAACCGCATCGCCTTACTGACTCCCCCGCTATGGAGGCAGACCTCTACTTTGCTCAAAAAGGAAAGTATCTCTACTACCAAAAAGACAACGGGATCGACGTGAACTATTGGCGGATGTCACGCGTGGACCCGAAGGAATTCTGGTGGACCGCGACGGAGTTCACCCATGATGCCGTGACGAAGGGTCCGAAAGAAAAATGGGGATTTCAACTCAGCCCAAAGGAGGACCTCATCTCATACATCGAGTCCCCCGGCACAGTCTGGATCGCTAAGGCAGACGGCACCGAGGCGCGTAAAGTCATCGAGGGGTGGACTTCTCCGCGCTACGTGTGGGCTCCAGATGGCAAGCACCTCGCCTACTCCCTGCAGGATGAGAATTACAACAGCGACATCTACATCGTCGCCACAGATGGTCAGAGTGAGCCAGTTAATGTGAGCCGCCACCCCGATAGCGACTACGACCCACGTTGGTCCCCCGATGGAAAGATTTTAGCCTTTGTCGGGCGGCGTCACTCGACGAGCACCGACCTCTTCTTCGTGCATTTAAATCGGGATGGCTACTTCCGCAGTGACCGTGATTCACGCTTGGAGTCCGCCCGCAAGACGATGGCGAAAGACCCCGCTTATAAAGAAGACGACAAATCTAAAAAGAAGGTCAAAAAAGAAGCCCCCCCGGCTGAGAAAAAAAAGGAAGAAAAGGAAGAGGATCAGGAAGAGGCAGAGAAGAAAGAGAAGCCGGAATTCAAGATCGACTTCGACGATCTCCACCAAAGGATTCAGCGAATTCCACTCAATGGCACCAGCCCCTCGCAGCTCCATTGGATGCCAGATTCTAAGACCCTCATCTTCCAATCAGGAGGTAGCATCTACAAGGTCAGCGCCAAAGCCTCAGCCCGCCCCAGTGTGATGGCCAAGGGTAGTGGGAACATCATCCGCTATGCTACGACCGACAAAATCTATCTCCTTTCCGGAGGCTCACCCGCCTTTTTAAACAAGGGCAAGCTGACAAAGTATGCCTTCACCATCCCCTTCGATCGGGACCGCGAAAAATATCAACGGATGGGATATCGCCTCGCTTGGCGAACCTTACGAGACAGCTTCTATGACCCTTTAATGAACAATCGTGACTGGGATGCCGTACGCGAAAAATATGAATTAACAGCAGCCCAAGCACCCACCCGCACCGGCTACGCACGGGTCATGGCCCTCCTACTTGGCGAGCTCAACGCCTCCCACATGGGCTTCACCCCCACCCCTTTCCCAAAGGAATGGCGCTATAGTGAAGCTTGGCGCAGCACCACCCCGCACCTCGGAGTGCGGCTGGATAAGACCCGCCGCGTCAGTTACATCCACCCGAACGGACCTGCCGATCGGGAAAAAAGCAGACTTCATCTCCGTGACCTCATCATCGCGGTAGATGGCCAAGCGCTCCGCTCGGACCTATCACTCACCCAGATGCTCAACGGCCGCTTGGACCGCGATATCACCCTCACCGTGAAGAGTGAAGGCGGGGACCAACGTGACGTCATCATCCGCCCCATCACTCACGGACAGGCACGGGCCCTCGCCCAGACCGCCCACCTCGCAGAGCGTAACGAGACAGTCAAAGAAGCCTCAGAAGGGAAGCTCGGTTACCTCCATGTGGCTCGCATGATGTGGGACGAATTCGAGAAATTTGAGCACCATATTTACGAACGTGGAGCAGGGAAAGACGGCCTCATCATCGACGTGCGCGACAACGGCGGCGGCTTCACCGCAGACCACATCCTAACCGTTCTGACCCAACCCCTCCACGCATACACCGTCGGCCGGAATGGCTCGATCGGCTACCCACAAGACCGCACCGTCTATGCGAGCTGGACCAAGCCAATCGTGGTCATTTGCAATGAAAATTCATTCTCAAATGCCGAGATTTTTGCCCATGCCATCAAAACCTTAGAGCGCGGTCAAGTGGTCGGCATCCCGACCGCTGGTGGGGTGATTTCTACCGGTTCCGCGACCATCCTTGACCTCGGCCGCATGCGCCTTCCGGGACGTGGCTGGTTCCTCCCTGGGAATGGGGAAGACATGGAGCTTTATGGAGCGGTGCCGCATGTCTTGATCGACGTGCAGCCCGGTGACCTTCCAAATGGAAAAGACCCGCAGCTGGAGAAAGCGATCGAGATCCTGAAGAAAGAAGTGGTGGAGAAAAATCAAAAGGTTGCGGCCCCAGTCTACCGCTCGCAGAGGTAGTGTTTTAAAAAAGGGCGGCAGCCTCCCCCGGCTTCGGGTAATGGCCACTGTATTCCTTTTTCCAGAGCACCTTGCCATCTTGGCGGACCTCAAAGATCCCGCCCCCGCCGCCCACTAGAGTGACCTCTTGGCCAGTCGCTTTTACGATTTCAGCCGACACACGGTCAGCTTCAGGACGGTAGTTTCACTGCTCGCAGTATTCGATCTCGATGGCCATAAAATCATGATTATCGTAATCCTCTAGCGCTCAAAGAAAAAACCAACCGAATCAAGGTGAATACGAAAAGAATTTGCAGAGTCATACTACCAGCCCTATCTCAATAGTATGAAAGTCTTCCTTCTTCTCCCCATTTTAGCATTCTTGGCAGTCAGTTGTGCCTCCAGCACCCCTGCAAAAAGGGTTGAGAAAAACCCAGAGCTTCATGCCGCACTGAGTTCCCACCAAAAGAAACTCGTCGCTGAAGGAAAAATTGAGAATGGGATGAGCCCTGACGCAGTCTACCTCGCCTGGGGAACCCCGGCCTCCCGCGCCGAAGGACAAGATGGCGGCCAGACTTTCGAAAAATGGGACTACACCCGCCTAACCCCAGTTTATCACCAATCCCTCCACGGTGGCTTTGGTCACGGCTTTGGACGTAGCTATAGCGGTAGATCAGGTCGCGGCTTCGGCAGTAGATCTGGCCGTGGCTTTGGCGGTGGACACGGTGGGGGCCGTGGCTTCAGATCTTACGGCAGCTTTGGGACCGGAGTCGCCTACGTCCCCTACCGTTCCGCTTGGGTGAAATTCAGAAACGGACGCGTCGAGAGCTGGCAACGGGGCAAAGCGCAGTAATCCGGAAAGGGGCTTTCGCCATACTCAGACGAAGACGACCGCACCATATGACCTAGCTGATCACCCCAGAACGCGGGCATAAACCGTATCAGGAGATCCGGTTCCATTCACAATGCGCGCGCGCCACCGGTCACAGTAGTAAGTGACGGTGGGAATCACGAGGCGACGATAAGCCTCAAGCCGGTTCTCAAAATTCGCAGAGCCATCATCCGCCCTCGGAGCGAGCACCCCTTGGCACTTAGGGCAAGTCTCCACCTCTCCGTCCCGAGCCACTCGGTGACAATCCACGCATTCTAAGCGCGAAGAGACACGGCGCCGCAGCTCATCGTCAGGGACATGAAGAATAATCGCCTGCGGTTCATGATCTAGGTCGGCGTCCAACGCCTCCGCCTGCGGCACAGTGCGTGGAAACCCATCGAGCAACCACCCATCAGACTGCGCAGCAGTCCATTCCAGAACCATCGGGACCATAATCTCGTCCGGCACAAACTCACCCCTCTCCAAAAAAGGACGAGCTTTCTTACCCAGCTCAGTATCGTCCCGGAGGGCGCTACGCAACAAGGCCCCGGTCGAAAGATAGGCTAGGCCTTTTTCCTCAGCGAGACGGCGTCCTTGTGTCCCCTTCCCCGAAGCCGGAGGGCCGAGGAAGACGAGGTGACGTGACATCAACTTACTACTTTGACAAGATTCCCACAACCGCGACCAAGATGATCACCGCTAAACCAATCCACAGGTAGAGGATTGAAGAACTCGAAGCCTGAGCACCAGCGACCTGACGTTGTTGGCGGCCCTTGATCTTACCCTTACGGAGGAAGCCATCGTATTGGCGTTGTAGAAGGTGGGTTTCGATCTGACGCATCATATCGAGGAGAACTCCGACGAGAATCAGGAGACTTGTTCCACCAAAGAAGGACGTCACGAGATTGTTCGCACCAAGTCCGAGCATAATACCGATGAAGAAGGGCATCATGAAGACTAAGGTCAGGAACATGGCCCCCGCAAAAGTGAGGCGAGTCATCGTGTAGTCCAAGAAATCAGAAGTTGGCTTACCGGGACGCACACCAGGAATGTAACCACCGCCACGTTTCAGGTTCTCAGCGACCTCAGAAGGCTGGAACATCGTCGCAACCCAGAAGAAACTGAAGAAGAAGATCATGAACCCAGAGATCAGATAAAACCAGATATCGTTCGGAGAAAGAATCTCACTCACTGTTCCAACCCAATCACTCGTAGGGAACATCTGACTCATCAACTGAGTCGGGAGTTGAAGAATCGCAGTGGCGAAAATAACCGGCATGACACCTGCGTAGTTCACCTTAAGCGGAAGATACTGCGTCCCACCGGACATCTCACGGCGACCTGCGACGCGGCGAGCATACTGAACCGCGATTCGACGCTGGGCCTGCGTGATGGCAATGACTGCCGCAATCACGAAGAGGAAGAGCACGACCATGAAGACAATCAAAAGCGGACTGAATGGGCTAGTGCGCTCCACAACGAATTCGTTCCAGATTGTCACAATGACACCGGGAAGAGCTGAGATGATGTTCACCGAAATGATGAGTGAGACCCCGTTACCAATGCCACGCTCAGTGATCTGGTCACCAATCCACATGAGGAACAAGGTGCCGGCTACGATAATAAGAACGGTCTGCGCAACGAACCCACTGCCGAAAGCCGGAACAAGCTCCTGACCAGTGTTGGTGATGGCACGCCCGATTCCCTGAAGGAGCGGGTTGCTCTCAGGATTCTCAAGCGACTTGGCGAGGAAGAAGCCCTGAATCATAGCGATCGCAATAGTCACGAAGCGGGTCCATTGGTTGATCTTCTGCTGACCACCGTCCTCTTTCTTGAGGCGGGCCAACTTAGGAACGACCGCGCTGAGGAGCTGCATCATAATCGATGCTGAAATATAAGGCATGATGCCGAGGGCGAAGAGGCCCATGCTGGTTAGGCCACCGCCGGAGAAGACGTTTAGGATCGCTCCCACACCACCACCAGCACCATCTTCGTTATCCTTCTTGAGGATATCGAGATACTCGCCAATGACCACCGAGTTCACACCCGGAAGTGGGAGGTGGACACCGAGACGCACGATCACGATCATGGCCATGGTGAAAAGAATGCGGTCGCGCAGTTCGGGGATCTTCCAAGTGTTGGTAAATGCGGAAATCATGGTGCTTAAAGTGTCTGAAAATTATTGGGTGATCCCCTCTCCGGACATCGGAATGGGATCGTGAAGGCCTTGGATTAATGAGATAAGGTGCGCAGTTTCCGGCGCGCCTGAATCAAGACGATGAATGAGGTTCAAAAGTTTCTCGTGGGCCTGAGGTAAGGATTGGTGTTTGGCGAGAGCGGTGATGTCGGCTTCGGAAGGAGGTTCAAGTTCCGAGGTCTCCCGCTTGAGCTTCTTAAATCGCTCGATGAGGAGCACGATTTTATCCGCAGCCTCATTTGGCTCAACGGATGAATCGGAGATCACATCATGTAATTCATTGACGACCGAGGCCTGCTCATCGAGGAGTGAAATATGAGACGTCTCTTTTTGTCCACAAGAAGAGAAAGTGAGAAATCCCAAAAACGCAAAAAACGCTGTAACCCGGCGAACCGGGCTCAACGTGGAAATTGCGTGAGGAATGATCTTCACCAGAGTGTGGAAGAAGCGTAGCGCTTAGAAATGCAAAGCTAGGACGATCCTAGCCCTTGGCAGCAAGCTCCTTAGCCTGCTCGATCCAGTTATCGCGATCAATGCGGCCTTTGAAGGAGAGGAGAGTATCGAAGGTCTCAACGTTCGAAGCATTCCACTCAGCAATCTGCGCGTAAGTGTAAATACCAAATCCGTGGAGCTTTTCCTCGATGCCAGGTCCGACACCAGAGATCACTTTGAGGTCATCAATCTGATCAGGAGCTGTTTCGAAAACGCGACCTCTGTTCTCAACGGCTTCCGTAGGAGCTGCTTCGACTTTAGGGGCTGCTTCAGCCTTAGGAGCAGCCTTTTTAGGAGCTGCAGCCTTCTTAGGAGCATCCGCCTTCAGATCAGCCTTACAAATAAGCTCGAGTGAGCCACCGGCTTTCTCGATCTTCTCGATTGCGGAAGCGCTGGCGAGGTTCACCGAGACCTTAAGGGACTTGGTGATTTCACCTTCACCGAGGACCTTAACCTTATCGCACTGTCCTTTGACGAGCTTGACTTGGCGGAGGGATTCCTCGTTGACCTCTGCGTTGGCGTCGAAGTATTGCTCAAGTTGAGAAACATTGACGATCGCAACAGTGTCACGGAACTGGAGGTTAGAGAAACCACGCTTAGGGAGACGACGAGCAAGAGGCATTTGACCACCCTCGAAGCCGGGGCGAACGCCACCACCTGAGCGAGACTTTTGTCCCTTGTGTCCACGGCCGGAAGTTTTTCCGAGACCGGAGCTCTCACCACAACCAAGACGCTTTTTGCGGTGCTTGGCTCCTGGATTGGGCTTTAAATTATGAAGATTCATTTTTTGAAATGTGTTTCAGAGTTTTTGGAGGAATCCAAATTAGAGGGACTTCTCCTGTTTCTTACCGCGAAGAGCAAAGACCTCTTCTTTGTTGCGGAGCATGGAGAGGGCTTTGATCGTTGCCTTGACCACGTTAGCGTGGTTGTTGGAACCGATGGACTTTGCAAGGACGTCGTGAATACCGACTGCTTCGCAAACCGCACGGACACCACCACCAGCGATCACGCCAGTTCCGGGTGAAGCGGGCTTGAGGAGAACCTTACCACCACCAAACTCAGCGTAAACTTCGTGAGGAATAGTAGGCCCATTCAAACAGACCTTTTCAAGGCTCTTGTTGGCGATGCCAGAAGCTTTCTTGATGCACTCTGCAACTTCGTTAGCCTTACCGAATCCAAGTCCGACGGAGCCTTTTTCGTTACCTGAGACGACGAGAGCGGAGAAACTGAAGCGACGTCCACCCTTAACCACTTTAGAACAGCGGTTAATGAATACGACCTTCTCAGTCAGCTCATTCCCTTCGGAATCAGTAGGAGCAGCTTCACGTGGGCGGCCGCCGAAGCCACCGCGTTGGTTACCGCCACCTTGGCCAGGAGCGCCTCCGCGGTTATTGCCACCGCCACGATTGTCGCCGCCACGGTTGTTATTAAATCCACCGGGCTTTTGATCGCCTGTTGGTTTTGCAGCTGCATCAGCGGCTGGAGTTGCGGCAGCTGATGTTGCTTCCGCTGGCTTTGCTGCTGGAGTTTCAGCAGGCTTGGAGTCTTCGTTATTTGCCATTTTGGTTCGGAGCAAGAATTAGAATTTAAGGCCACCAGCGCGGGCGGCATCGGCAAGGGCTTTGACCTTACCAGTGAAGTAGAAACCACCACGGTCGAAGACAACAGCTTCGATCTTGGCGTCAGAGGCACGCTGGGCAAGCAGCTTACCGACTGCCTCAGCAGTCGCCTTGCTTGCACCAGTGGTCTCGATTGAAGAATCAAGAGTGGATGCGGAACAAAGAGTGTTGCCAGTGAGATCGTCGATGACCTGGGCGTAGACGTTTTTATTGGAGAAATGGACGGCGAGGCGTGGACGCTCGGCAGTTCCGGAAATTTTCTTCCGAATGCGGCGGTGGACCTTGCGGCGGAGTTCCTTTCGATTGAGAGTGCTCATTTAAAATATGAAGTTCTGGGTTGTCGTCAGGATTTACTTAACGGACTTACCTGCCTTACGGCGGACGTATTCGCCGACGTATCGGACGCCCTTGCCCTTATAAGGCTCGGGTGGGTAGTAGCTACGCACTTCGGCGGCGAATTGGCCGACGAGTTGCTTGTCGATTCCTTCCACTTTGATCTTCGTGTTGTCAGTGACAGTCACGGTGAGACCTTCGGGGATGGGGTGAAGGATGGGGTGGGATTTTCCGAGGCTGAGGTCGAGGGCCTTGCCCTTGACAGCGGATCGGAAACCGACTCCTTGAATTTCGAGGTCCTTTACGTAGCCTTCGCTGACACCTACGATGAGGTTCTGAACAAGGCTGCGGAAAGTGCCGTGGAGAGCGCGCAATTGGCGAAGCTCTGAAGCACGAACGACGGTGATTTCCGAGTCACTCACCTCAACGGTGATGCCTTCTGGAAGATCTAAGGAAAGTTTTCCTTTTGGTCCCTCGACGTTAACCTGATTTCCAGCAACCTTAACGGTCACTTTATCAACGGCGGGGATAGGCTTGAGTCCTACTCTTGACATGGTTCTGTTTTTTTTGAGTTGGAGTTTCTTACCAAACGAAGGCGAGGATTTCTCCGCCTACTTTTTGCTTTTTAGCAGCGTGCCCGGTCATCAACCCTTTTGGAGTTGAGAGGATGGAAATACCCATGCCATTAAGGACGCGGGGGATTTCTTGGGAGCCAGTGTATTTGCGACGACCACACTTAGAGATCCTTTTGAGATCAGTGAGGGCCGGCACACCGTCAACATACTTTGTCTTAACAACAACAACGGGGAATTGCCCGGAGGTGTCGACGTCGTAGTTCCAGATGTAGCCTTCTTCTTTGAGGATACGGGCGATCTCCACTTTCATTTTTGAATGTGGAGCGCTGAATGAGTCATTGCCAGCGCGTGAGGCGTTCTTCAAACGAATGAGGAAGTCCGCGATGGGGTCTGTGAGAGTTGCCATGGTATTAGTTTTTTCCAGGTCGTAAAATTAAGCAGCGTCCTCTTCCTTGCGGTTATCGCGGAAGGGCATGCCGAGGGCTTTGAGCATCGCTTTGGCCTGTGCGTCGGTCTTAGCGGATGTGACGAAGATGAAGTCGAAACCAATCTGGCGCTTGATCTGGTCAAGCTCGACTTCAGGGAAAATGGATTGATCGGAGAAACCGACAGCGTAGTTCCCGTTGCCGTCAAACGACTTGAAGGGGAGGCCGCGGAAGTCACGAATGTTTGGGCAGGTGATGGCGATGAAACGCTCCAAGAATTCCCACATACGGTCACCACGGAGAGTGACACGGGCACCGACGGCTTCGCCCTCACGGACTTTGAAGTTCGCAACGGACTTCTTGGCATAAACCACGGATGGCTTTTGACCGGTGATCTTAGCGACTTCGTCAACAGCGTCCTCGACAGCTGCCTTACGCTCGTTTGCGTAGTGGCCGACGTGGGAGTTGACAGAGATCTTTTCGAGACGTGGGACCTCGTTGACGTTTGTTAGGCCTAATTCTTCTTGGAGTGCTTTGACAAGCTTCTCCTCGTAGAGGCGCTGGAGTGTTGGTTTCATTGTATTATGGCGGATCAGCGTGATGAATTGTGCTTAAGCGC
>JALZWJ010000271.1 GCA_023300065.1 Akkermansiaceae bacterium | reverse complement strand
CAAGAGCCTCCGCTACCTCGAAACCTACCTCCACAGTATCGGCTGGAAGACAAAGCGAAGCTCCTTTCAGGCTCAGACCCCGGTAGGACGCATGAATTTCACAAACCTCATCGCGCGCTTCGCCCCGAACGGTCAGCCGAATTGGCGCGCTTCCCCCGCCTTCTTAGTCAGCGGCCACCTAGACTCAAAGCGTTACCCCACTAAGAAGTTCCTAGGAGTCAACGACGGCGGCTCCTCTACCGGAGTGATGCTTGAAATGGCCCGCGTCTTAGCCGAGCACAAAGGAGCAGCGCTTAATGTCGAACTCGTCTTCTTCGATGGCGAAGAAGCGATTCTAGAGGACATGATTTTTCGAAAAGACGGCCTCTACGGGAGCACTAATTACGCAAAACAACTCAACAAGCGCATCTCTAAACCCTCCTTGGGAATCGTCATCGACCTCGTCGGCGATCCAAAAGTAGACCTCCTCATCGGGCGGGACTCCAGCCCTGCCGCCACCTCTGCAACTCAACTCGCCGCCAAAACTCTGCAGATTGAAAATGAAGTGACTCTAGCCCCGGCGGGAATCCTTGATGACCACGTCCCCTTGATTGTATTTGCGAATCTCCCCGTCCTCCACCTCATCGGAGACTTCCAAAAAATGCCCTACTGGCACAAAGAGGGCGACACCTTGGACAAAATCACCCCAGGTGCATTAGAGAATACCGGCAAGCTTACCCTTCAGGTGTTGCATCAATTGACGCAGTAGCAACTAGCGGCGCGCCTTCTGCCGCTCGCGCACTTTCTCACGCTGCACAAAGAGTGGGATGAGCTTTTGCTCCACGTAATCAAAGCCACCTTTCAGTCCCTTTTCTTGATATTCACGGCCGATCTCTGCCTCCACCGCAGTCGGATTACCAACAAGCCGCAGGAAGTCATTTGAAGTCGCCCGGATGAACGATTCGCCATCAATCTTCCCCTTCTCACGTAGTAACCACTCGCGAACATAAAGAGCGAGCACGGCATCCCCGACCCACGCCTCTTCACGCTCTTGGTCGATCTCTTCAGTTGTTCGTTTCATTGCTTTGAATCTTATCCTGCACCTTCGTCATATCACGGCGTAGCTTATCCTCAGAATCACGATCCCAATACCCGCTGTCCATTTCGATGAAGACATTGGAGTAAGGCAGGGCCGTTTTGGTTTTGAGGACGAGGACGGCATACTTTGCCGAATCGGAATGTGCAAGCAAGCTCAGCGACCGATGCTCCATCTCCCGGACCTCACGGCCACTCAACACCACCTTCAGGCGCTTACGAAATTCATCAATCCCCGGCGCGTTATCGTTTTTCACGAAGGGCAGCTCACGCGCCGTGCTAAAAGAGGGAATCACCGTTTCAGACTTCCCCAACTCATTCACAACATAGCTCACCAGCTCAGGGACCTCCGCATCCACCATGATCGTCCGCACCCCACGGCGGGAAACCACCGGGAAAGAGGACTCCGCAACAATGATCCAATTCTGGATCCCCAGCGCATTCACCTCACGTGATATCACCTCACCCCAGATCGGTGGCTGCTCTCTCGGACCACGGCTCGAGCCACACCCTCCAAGAAGGAAGGTGAGGAAGAGGAGAGGCAAAAAGGCTTTCATCGCAGGAGAGTCTTATCACAGATTCACGATCACATCAACCGTGCACCCGCATCAGCTAAATCACTCCGCTCACCACGGCTCAGAGTCACATGCGCCGCAAAGCTCTGCCCACGCATTCTTTGGCGGGTAAACACCAGCCCGTTACTCCGGCTATCCACATAAGGATGATCAATCTGAGCTGGGTCCCCCACCAGCACCAGCTTGGAGCCTTTCGACATCCGCGTCACCACCGTCTTCGCCTCCTGAGGCGTCAACTGCTGAGCTTCATCTAAGATAAAAAAGCGATTAGGAATAGAGCGTCCACGGATATAGGCCAGTGCCTCCACCTCAATAACTCCCTGATTCACCAGATCATCGTAAGGTTTTTGCCGCGCATTTTCAGAGTCCCCCTTGCTCCGTTTCCGCCTAGGTCCTTGCGAATTCTGCGGGCTCATCAAAAGCTCCAAAGCATCATAAATCGGCTGAAGCCACGGTCGCATCTTCTCCTCCAACGAACCAGGAAGGAATCCCATCTGGTCACCCATTGAAACCACCGGCCGACTCACCGTGAGTCCATTAAACTCCCGCGCAAAAACCCCATGTAATCCCGCCGCCATCGCGACCAAAGTCTTCCCAGTTCCCGCTTGGCCAAAGCAGGTCACCAAAGAAATATCAGGATTTAAAAGAGCATCGATAAAGCACTTCTGCCCTAGATTCAACGGCTTGAGATTATTCCCATCCGGGATACGCAGCGCATCCGGCACAACAAGACGGACCAACTTACCCGCGCTATCCAGCCGCGCTGGGATGGCCTGCTTATCACCCGCATCTAGCAGCACATATTGATTCACATGCAGCCCCGCAACACGCCCCGCCTCCAGCTCGATTTCACCCGCGCTCGCAAAGCGCTGCAGCTCACTCGCATCCAGCATCAACTCCGCCATCTCACTCTTCGCAGAGTCCTTGGGCTCCACCTTATCATTCAAATAATCCTCACACGTGATCCCCACCGCGCGCGCCTTCAACTGCATGTTTAAATCCTTCGTCACCAACACCACCGGCGGATCGACATGCCCTTGCAACAAAAGCGTGCACGCTAAAATCCGGTGATCCACCCGCTCCCGATCTGGGAAAATCCGATGAAACCTCCGCAGCTCCCGGCTACTCCGCTCGCACAAATTCGGATCATAAATGATCAGCCGGATCGTGCCTCCGCCATCCGTCGGCACCCCACTCGTCACCTTCCCATCCGTCCCAAAGATCTCCGCCAGCTTCCGGTGCACCCGCCGTGCATTCGCCCCGCGCTCCGTTTGCTCCGTCTTAAACCGATCTAACTCAGAGAGAACATCCGCCGGAATACAAAGGTGGTTATCTTGAAAACGATTCAAACATCCCGGCTCGTGCAGCAGCACATTCGTATCCAACACATAATGCTTTCCCGCACCGCCTGGCGACTTCAACCCAAAGTTCGCGAGCTGATCAGGAGTAAGAAGAGAGTCGTCTTTCTCCACCGAGGGAGAATTCACAGAAGGAGCAACTTGGATTTTCGAAGGCGCATCGGCCATAGATAGTAAGGTCAGGGGATAAGACGGAAATCTCTTAGAAACTGCCCCCAGAGCCGTCGTTCTCTCGGGGAAAACTGAAGGAACAACCCTTCATTAAAGATACCTTAAATTCCACTCGGAACCGAAGCTTTGCAACGTTAAATCACCGTAAACTGACTCAATGCCACCCGGTCAACCTTCCCCAACGGCGATCTCGGCAAGCTCCTAATCTGCCTCCACTCGCCCAACCTCTCCGGCCCCGGCAAGCTCGCATTCAGCGACGCGATCCGCTTCCCCTCATCCATCCCCTCATAAAAGAGAACCAAACTCACCCCACGCCGCTCATCCAACTTCGTCACCATCGCCACCTCACAGCCCAGCACCCCTCGCCAAAACTCCTCCTGCGCCTCCAAATCCACCAACTCCCCCAGTACCTTCACCAGCCGATCCGCCCTCCCTAAAATTCGTAATCCCCCCTCCACCACCTCCACCCGATCTTGCGTCAAAAACCACCCATCCACCTTCGGATCCACCGCCACAAATCCCCCACCACAACCCTCAGCCTCCCGTCGGATCACCGCCGTCAAAAGCCCCCCGCCTCTCAGAGCCAGACACCCCTCCACCACCCGCGCCTCCCAACCCGGCAACAGCGGCAACCCCTCGCCCGTCGCCACCTGAGATGCCGTCTCAGTCATCCCATAACTCGGCACCACCGGCCAGCCCAACCCCCGCGCCTCGGCCGCCAAATCTGCATCCAAAGCACCCCCACCCACCACCACCACTCGTAAAGCACCTCCACCCTTACAACCCGCCGCCACTAAATCGTGCACCTGTGTCGGCACCAATGACAAAACCGACACCCCCTCTCCCTCACACCACTCCCCAAAAACCTCAGCATCCCACCGTTCCCCAAATCTCGCCATCCTCGCCCCGGCCACCCCCGCCCGCACCACCACCCCATAACCACCCACATGGATCTCCGGTAAAGCCAACCCCAGCACATCTGCTGGCGTAATCTCCAAAGCCGCAATCACCGACCGCGCCGACCACTCCAACGCCTCCTCCGAAAGCGCGATCCACTTCTCCTCACCACCACTCCCCGACGTCCGGAAAAAGCGATGCCCCGCCAGCCCAGCCCGGCCCGCCGCCCACTCTTCCACCTCACCCAAACTTAAATCCAAACTCATCTTCCCCCTAGAATGGCACCCTTCCCCGATTCAGCCACCAAAACCCCCGCCCCCTAACAAAATTTCTCCCAAGCCAACCCCTCCAACAAATCACCAAACC
>JALZWJ010000270.1 GCA_023300065.1 Akkermansiaceae bacterium | reverse complement strand
CAGCGATTGTGCATTTATGGCGACTATGATGTCGATGGGGTGAGCTCGATCTCAGTCCTCCGCACGATTTTAGAGGCTTATGGGATAAAACCTCATTCTTTTATCCCACGTCGTAGCACGGAGGGGTATGGCTTGAGCGATGGAGGGCTAAAACGCTGCATGGAAGAGTGTGGCAAGCCCGATCTTCTCGTGGCAGTGGATTGTGGGACCGTCTCGAATGATGCGATTGCGATGCTCAGTGAGTCTGGCGTGGATACGGTGGTGGTAGATCACCATGAGATCGGGCCAGAGGGGCGGCCTAAGTGTGTCGCCTTGGTGAACCCGAAGTCCTCCGGCGACCCTCGCGGATACCTCTGCGCGGCAGGGGTGGTTTTCAAGCTCGCGCATGCTCTGTTAAAGACACGTGCGATCCCGGGATTTGATTTAAAGAGCGTGCTAGATCTTGTCGCGGTAGCGACGATCTCGGACATTGTTCCCTTGGTCGATGAAAACCGCCTTCTGGTCCGTCACGGCCTGCGTCTGTTAGAAAAAGGCGAACGCCATGGGCTGCGGGCCCTATTGAAAATCACTGGAACGGAAGGGAAGATAAGCAGCTCCGACATCGGCTTCCGCATCGGGCCGCGCCTAAATGCGGCAGGGCGGATGGATCGGCCAGAGCAAGCCCTCGCTACTTTGATGGCAAGATCTGATGAGGAGGCGACGGACTTGGCCGACGAGTTAGAGCGATTTAACAAAGGCCGCCAACAGCTGGAGCAAACGATTTTTGCCGAGGCGATGGAAATGCTGGATGAGGGGGAGGATCAGCCGGTCATCGTGGTTGGCTCTCGCTCGTGGCACGCGGGGGTGGTCGGCATCGTGGCTTCACGTTTGATGCGCCGATATCATAAGCCGGTTTTTGTGATCGCGATCGATGACAATGGAATCGGAAAAGCGAGTGGCCGAAGCATCGCGGGGATCTCGCTCGTGGAAGCCATCGCGAGTTGCCGGAGTGATCTCATTGCAGGAGGTGGGCACCACATGGCAGCGGGCTTGAGCATCCAAGAGGGCTCCATCTCGGCCTTCCGAGAGGGCTTTGTGAAATTCGTCAATGAGACCTGTGGGGAGAAAGATCTTTCCGCAAAAATCCATGTCGATGCCGAGGTTGAACTGGGCGAGTTATCGCTCGATTTCTTGGCAAGCTACGAACTTTTACAACCCTTCGGCAGTGCCAATCCACAGCCCATTTTTATGGCGCGGAGTGTCTGGCTTACCGAGCCGCCGAGGAGGTTGAAGAACAATCACCTCCGCTTGTTTCTCCGTCAGGGGTATGATGAGCGTGATGCTATTTTCTTCGGCGGTGGGGCAAACGACCTGCCAGATCCTCCGTGGGATGTCACTTTTACAGTGGATCGGAATGTTTTCCGAGGACGCGTGAGTGTGCAAATCAGTATTCAGAATGTCCGTGCAGCTGCGGAAGTGATGGGGCATGAAGGCGAGTGATAAACTGGAAACACTGACTGGGATCCGTGGTCGAGAATGGGAAGCCCTGCAGCTCGCGGGCATCCGGACCCTCGTGGACTTGTTAGACTGGCTCCCGAAACGCTACGAAGATCGCCGCCGGTTCGATGCCTTCCCCGCGCAAGCCGGAGGCCCGCAAGTCTGCCTGAAGGGGCTGGTGATCGATACCCAGCGGAAGGGATTTGGAGGAAAGGGATTCTATGAAGCTGAGGTGGAAGATCACGGTGGGGGCGGCTTGTCCCGCATCACTTGCCGATGGTTTAACATGCCCTTCATGCAAAAGGTGCTGGCGACGGGACATGAGGTGGTGCTTTACGGGAATCCGAAGGAGCATGGCGGGCGCATTGTGATCGATCACCCCGAGTTCGAAGTCGTCTCGGAGGAGAGCCGTAGCATCCACCTCGAACGCATCGTCCCCGTTTATAAAAATATCAGCGGAGTGACTCAACGGAGGTTACGTGAGTTAATCTACAATGCGCTTGAGGGTGCAGACGGGGAGTCTTTTGTCCCAGTGCATGATGTTGATCCCACTTACCCGCGGATCGAGGCTTTTCGCGAAGTTCACTTCCCTGACGAGCTTTCGCAGACTGATGCGGCGCGGCGTTACTTTGCGAAGGAGGAATTCTTTCTCCAGCAACTCCGCGTAGTGTGGCGGCGGGCCCGGCATGCCGATCTCAGCGGGCGGGTGCTGGGCAAAAAGACAACCCTTTTAAAAGAATTCTATGAATCTCTGCCCTTCGATCTGACCGGTGCACAAAAGCGCAGCGTGAAGGAGATCATCGCCGATATGCGGGTGCAACGCCCCATGAATCGGCTCTTACAAGGTGATGTCGGAAGCGGGAAAACCTTCGTCGCAATGTGTGCGATGCTCCTTGCGGTGGACTCTGGTTGTCAAGCCGCTCTCATGGCTCCGACCCAGATCTTAGCAGAGCAGCACTACCTTACATTTTCAAAATGGCTCGCTCCGCTCGGAATCACAGTGGGGGTCGCCACTGCGGATCGGCGGGAGGAGGTGAAGGATGCTCAGATCATCATCGGCACTCATGCGCTACTCTATGATAAGGTCGAGTTCGCAGACCTCGGCCTCGTTGTGATCGATGAACAACATAAGTTCGGGGTGGCCCAGCGAGGCAAGTTGATCCAACGCGGCGTGATGCCAGATGTCCTTGTTATGACTGCCACGCCCATCCCGCGCACTCTCACACTCACGATCTATGGCGACCTCGATGTCTCGGTTCTGGATGAACTCCCAGCAGGGCGGGGGAAGATTGTCTCCGGCGTGAGAGTGAAGCCGAAGGTCAGCGAGATGACCAAGTTCCTCGCCGGTCAGCTGGAGGAGGGGCGGCAAATCTACCTCGTCTATCCTCTCGTAGAGCCCAGCACCTCGGTCAAAGCCGCCTCCGTAACGGAGGAGCACCCGAAGTGGCAAAAGCGCTTCAAGCACTTCGAGGTCGGCCTGCTTCACGGCAAGATGCCCTCGGAGGAAAAAGAATCTGTGATGGGCCGCTTCCGCGAAGGAAAGTCAGAGGTCCTCGTCGCCACTACCGTGATTGAGGTCGGGGTGGATGTGCCAAATGCTAATGTCATGGTGATTTTTAATGCCGAGCGCTTTGGCCTCGCGCAGCTCCACCAGCTCCGCGGCCGGATCGGGCGTGGCGAGCATAAG
>JALZWJ010000269.1 GCA_023300065.1 Akkermansiaceae bacterium | reverse complement strand
GGTTATTGGTTATTGGTTATTGGTTATTGGTTATTGGTTATTGGTTATTGGTTATTGGTTATTGGTTATTGGTTATTGGTTATTCGGGGACTGGGGAGGTTGAGGGGGCTGGGACGAGGGTGAACCACAAAGAAGCGAAGTCGCGAAGGGGAGTGGCGGCATGTGGTGTGGGGAAGAAGGGGGCGTGAGATACTGGGAAGACGCGGAGCTGTGGGAGGGGCGAGAACTGAGTTCTTGATGCTTTGGGAATCTTAAGTAATCTATTGGCATGGCTGCTGCCGCAAGTTACACCGAAGACGATATTAAGAGCCTCGATTGGAGGGAGCATATCCGTCTGCGCCCGGGGATGTATATCGGGAAGCTGGGGGATGGTTCTTCTCCTGAGGATGGGATTTATATTTTGTTGAAGGAGGCTTTGGACAATTCGGTGGACGAGTTTGTGATGGGGCACGGTAAGGAGATTACGATCGATATCGCGGAGGATGGCCATGTGGAGGTGAGGGACTTTGGGCGGGGGATCCCGCTGGGGAAGTTGATGGATTGTGCGGCGAAGATTAATACGGGTGCGAAGTATGATAGTGAGGCTTTTAAGAAGTCGGTGGGTTTGAATGGGGTTGGGATTAAGGCGGTGAATGCACTGAGTGAGTTTTTCGAGATCCAAGCGTGGCGTGAGGGGAAGACGAAGGCGATTGAGTTTTCTAAGGGGCAGGTGGTGGAGGAGATGAAGAATCCGAAGGTGGATGCTTCTGAGGGTGGGACGCGTTTGGCGTTCGATGTGGATCGGACGGTTTTCCCGAAGCGGACGAATTATCGGGCGCCTTTCGTGGAGAAGATGTGCCGTTATTATTCTTATCTGAATCCGGGGCTGGCGCTGGTTTTTAATGGGACGAAGTTTAAGTCTAAGAATGGGCTTCTAGATCTTCTCAAGGAGGAGATGGATGAGGCTCCGCTTTACGATCCGATTTATTTGCAGGGGAAGGATATCGATGTGGCCTTTACGCATGGGCCGGGGAGCAGTGAGGATTATTATTCGTTCGTGAATGGTCAAAATACCACTCAGGGAGGGACGCATTTGGCGGCTTTTCGGGAGACTTTGGTGAAGGTGATTCGGGAGTTTTATAAGAAGAATTATGATCCGTCGGATATCCGGGCGGGGATTACGGGGGCGATTTCGGTGCGGATTGAGGAGCCGGTTTTTGAGAGTCAGACGAAGACGAAGTTGGGATCGACGACGGTTTCTCCGGATGGGGAGACGGTGCGGACGTTTATTGGTAATTTTTTGAAGGAGGAGTTGGATAATTATTTGCATAAGCATCCCCCGGTTGCGGAGGCGATGTTGAAGCGGATTCTGGCGGCGGAGAAGGAGCGTAAGGAGCTGAGCGGGGTGAAGAAGTTGGCGCGGGATCGAGCGCGGCAGACGAAGGTTCATAATAAAAAGCTCCGCGATTGTCGGGCGCACCTGAACTCGAAGCATAAGCGAGCGAAGGAGACGACGGTGTTTTTGACGGAGGGAGACTCGGCGAGTGGATCGATCACGAAGTGTCGTGATGTGGAGACGCAGGCGGTGTTTTCTCTGCGGGGGAAGCCGCTGAATACTTTTTCGCTGACGAAGAAGGTGGTGTATGAGAATGAGGAATTTGCGCTTTTGCAGGCCGCTTTGGGAATTGAGGATGACATCGAGTCGCTTCGTTTTAACCGAGTGGTGATCGCGACGGATGCGGATGTGGATGGCATGCATATTCGCCTGCTTCTGCTGACGTTCTTCCTGCAGTTTTTCCCGGAACTGATTCGGGAAGGACACCTTTACATTCTCCAGACTCCGCTCTTCCGGGTGCGGAATAAGAAGAAGACGGTTTATTGTTATGATGATGATGAACGGGAGGCTGCGATGGCGGAGCTGGGCCGTAATCCGGAGATTACACGATTTAAGGGACTGGGTGAGATTTCTCCCGATGAGTTTAAATTTATGATCGGGAAAGAGATGCGTCTGGACCCGGTTCAGATGGAGGAGGGGAAGGGTCTTAAAGAGATGCTAACTTTCTATATGGGAAAAAATACTCCTGACCGTCAGGGCTTCATTATTGAAAATCTACGTGATGACGTGGATTCAGCTGAGGTTTAGGCGAGTGACGGACTCGTCACTGATTAGGGGAGTTGTTTGAAAATAGATTGGGGTTAGAAGTGGCATGGAACGTGTTAACGTTCTTGGCAAATTCTCCCCGTCTTATGAAAAAACTGCTTCTGCCCCTTCTCGCTGGTTTGTTTCCGTTGAGTCTCTCTGCTCAGCTTTTGATTAATGAGGTTTTAGCTGACCCACCTTCCGATTCGAATGGGGATGGGGTGAGCTCGAGCGGTCAGGATGAGTTTGTGGAATTCGTGAATACGAGCGGCGCGGTGCTGGATCTAGAAGGTTGGACGGTCTCTGATGGGATTGGGGTGAAGCATACTTTTACGGGCCCAACTCTGCTTGAAGACGGGGCGGTGCTGGTTCTTTTTGGAGGAGGGGAACCTACTGGGTCATTTGGTGGCGCGACTGTTATGACGGCATCAGGAGGTTCTCTCGGTCTTAATAATTCCGGCGACACGATCACTGTGGCAGATTCAGAAGGTGTGGAGATGGCTTTCTTTGAGTTTGGCTCAGAAGGAGGTAACGACACGTCTTTAACCCGTGATCCAGATCTGACGGGGGCGACTTTTGTAGAGCATGATTCGCTTGGTAATGGGTCGCTTTCGTTCTCCCCAGGCTTAAGAAATGATGGGTCACCTTTAGCGGGCGATGGTCTTACTTTAGTGATCGATCCTGCTGTTTTCTCAGAAGGAGCCGGCGCTGGAGCTGCTTCCGCTACCGTGACCCGAACTGGAGATCTTTCAGCTGCCTTGACTGTGATGTTGGTGAGCAGTGACCCCAGTGAGGCGGTGGTCCCAGCGAGTGTGGAGATTCTGCCAGGTCAAGAGTCCGCGACCTTCCTAGTAGATGCTGTAGATGATATGAATCAAGACGGGACTCAGATGGCGATTCTCACGGCTTCGGCGACGGAGCTGTTTTCTGCAAGTGTAGAGTTGACGGTGAATGACGATGAGGTCTTCGCGTTTCCGGACGTTGTGTTTAGTGAGATCCGAATTGATCAGACGGATACAGATACCGATGAGTTTGTAGAATTCTTCTCGTCAGCGCCGGATGTTTCTTTGGATCGGTTAACTCTGGTCGTTCTGGGCGATGGGGCAGGAGGATCTGGGGTGGTGGAAGAGGCTGTGGATCTGAGTGGGCAAAGTCTGAGTGGGAATTATTTTCTAGTGGGGGAGAGTTCACTCACGATTGCGACGCCTGATTTTACGACGCCTTTAGCTTTTGAGAATAACGACAATGTGACTTTTTTACTGGTCGGTGATTTCATCGGGGCGAGGGGGGATGATCTGGATACGAATGATGATGGAACCCTAGATGTGATGCCGTGGTCGGTAATTCTGGATGGGTTGGCGCTGATTAAAGAGGTGAATCCTCCGAGTGAGACTGAGTTTGAATACGCGACTGGGTTGGGTTTTGTGACGGTGGGACCTTTTGAGAGTACGATGGGTATCGCTCCGCCTTATCATGTTTTTCGGGGAGGTGATGGTGGATTTATCATCGGCCTCGAAGATGTTGATGAAGACACTCCGGGGTTTCCAAATCCTAGGGTGGATCTTCCTCTGCCGGAGGAGGTTGCCATTATTGGTTTTCGATTAGAGGCAGGTGGTGCGAGGGCTGTTATTTTGGCGACTGGGCTGGGGAGTCGTGTATGGCGGGTCCAGGCTTCCGATGATTTGGGGGATGCGGATTCATGGGCTGATCTGTCTGGAGGATTTGTCGAGGGGGATCAGGCTGATGGGACGACGATCTTTTCATTTTCCACCATGATTGGTGAGGCTAGGCAGTTTTACCGGCTGATTGAGCAAGAGTAGGGGCGCAAAATCGGAGGAATTCAAAAAAGGATGGGATTTCCTGCCCTTTTTTGTTGGGTCGGGGGCTTGAGATGGTTAAGTTTACTTAACAACAGCCTTCTTAAACCAGACTATGGATGAAACAAATGAACCCCGTGACACGCTGTCTCTTGGGGGAATGTATGAAGAATATTTTCTCGATTACGCGAGTTACGTGATCATGGAGCGTGCGGTGCCGCACCTCGGTGATGGGTTGAAGCCGGTACAGCGCCGGATTCTCCACTCGATGAAGGAGCTGGAGGATGGCCGCTATAACAAAGTGGCAAATGTGGTAGGGAACACGATGAAGTATCACCCACACGGGGATGCCTCGATTGGTGATGCCATGGTGCAGCTGGGGCAGAAGGAGCTTTTAATCGATACGCAAGGAAACTGGGGAAACACCCTGACAGGGGACCGCGCTGCGGCTCCGCGATACATTGAGGCACGGTTAACTCCGTTTGCTTTAGAGGTCGCGTTTAACCCGAAGACGACGAATTGGACGCGGAGTTACGATGGCCGTAATAAGGAGCCGGTGACTTTGCCGATGAAGTTTCCACTGCTTCTAGCGCAGGGTGTGGAGGGAATCGCGGTGGGTCTGGCTTGTAAGATTCTCCCTCATAACTTTATCGAGCTGATTGAGGCGTGTATCGCGGCTTTACGGAAGCAGCCCTTCGAGCTTTTTCCTGACTTTGCGACAGGTGGGCTCGCAGATGTGAGTGACTATCGGGAAGGGATTCGTGGCGGGAAAGTCCGAGTGCGGGCGGATGTCGAGGTTGTGAAATCAAAGCTCATTCGCATTAGTTCTATTCCCTTCGGCACTACGACCGGTGGGGTGATGGACTCGATCGTGAGTGCGAACGATAAAGGGAAGATTAAGATTTCAAAAATCGAGGATAACACGGCGGAAAACGTCGAGATCCTAGTGCATCTCCCTGCTGGGGCGGATGCTGAGATGACGCGTGAGGC
>JALZWJ010000268.1 GCA_023300065.1 Akkermansiaceae bacterium | reverse complement strand
AGATGGTGATGAGGGGACGGCTTTGTTTTTTGAGGGTGGTGGCGATCTCTTGATAGCGTGCGAGTTGCTCGGGAGAGATGGAGGTTGTTGAGGAGGGTGCCTGCTGAGTGGTGATTTTTTTGAGAGTGCGTTTTTCGACGATGCGTCCAAGCCAGCGGGTCATGGGTAAGAGGGCGCGGCCGAGGATTGGGAAACTTTTGGAGATGGAGTCTTGTAGCAAAGGAAAGGCGACGATTTTTAAAGTGGCGGAGGTGAGTTCGGAGAAACTTGGGGCTTCTAGGGTTCCTTCATGTTGGCCTTTTTGGAGGGTTTGGATATCGGAGGCAGCTTGGTTGGAAAGGTCGAGAGTGGTTTGGAGAAGGGTGGTGAAGATCTCCTTCATGCGAAGGGTAAAGATGATGCTAAAGAGGGCGAGGGTGTTGAGGAGGGTGAAGATGATTCCGCCAATGGTGGCGAAGGTGGTTTGGAGGGGGGTGGTGGCCTGAGAGTAGACGAGGCCTACGAAGATGATCGAGATGATGAAGGGAATGCGGATGGCTCTTCCTGAGAGATCGGAGAGATCGATGAGACCCGAGATCGATGAGATGAGGTCATGGTGACGATAGTTGCGGAGGTCGAGTCCGGTCTTTTTAAGGAAGTCTTTAGCAAGTTGGTCGGTGGACATGGGGCGGTTGTTTCTAGATTACTGCTGTTTTCCGCTTTGGGAGGAAGGACATGTTTTTTTTGCCGTGGCGGTGTTGGCGGATGTCGATGACGAGGAGCTTGCGGTCGGGGAGGATGTGGCGCCAGGCGTCGGTGGGCATGTCGGAGATGATGACGAGGGATTGCTCAGGGGGGAGGGCGTCGATCTCGGCGACGAGGTCGTGGGCCTCGGTGTCTGGGGCGCGCTGGGCGCGGGCGAGGAGGGTGAGGGTCTGGCTCCAAGTGTCTGACTGGAAGGTGGGCTGGGGTTTCCAGGAGAGGAAGTCGGCGCGCAGGGTGGTGGGGACGCCGATGCCACGGAGGTGGCGGAGGGTGCCGCAGACGAGGGAGAGGGCGCGCTCGAAGAGGTCGGTGCGGATGAGGGTGTGATCGGTGCCGAAGCTGTGGAAGATGACGGTGGCTTGGCGCGGGCGGAGGCCGGGTGGATCATACTCGCGGACGCGGGGGCTGCGACCGCGGGCGATGGAGCGGATGGTGGTGGGCCAGTGGATTTGTTTTGCGCGGTCGCCGGGGCGGTAGGGGCGGAGGCCGCGGGGCTCGCCGGGGGCATCGCCCGCTTGGGAGCCCGCGCCGTCTGAGGCGTCATCGAACTCGCCGCTGGCGAAGAATTCTTTTGGGACGAGGGGCTTTGGAAAGACGAGAATTTCTTGGGAGACGCTCGTTTTTTTTGTGAAATGGAAGAGGCCGAGCGGGAAGGATGATCCGAGGTCGCAGGGGTGTTGGGAGACAGCTCCACGTTTGGAAATGGAGCCTCGGAGCTTGCTGGTGGAGGATGAGCGGGCGGCGGTCCAGGGGGCGTGGGAGTGGATCTTGGCGGCTTTGGAAAGGCGGAGCTCGAGGTCGATGCCGTAGGCGTCGAAGAGGTTGCGCCGGTTCTGCTGGGTGAGGCGGAGGTGGAAGGGGGTATCGGCAAAGACGCGCCCGGGGGCGGTGAGTTGGAGGTCGATCTTAGTGAGGTTCCAGCGGCCGAAGAGGAAGACCATGGCGATGAGGAGAAAGCCGGCGGCTCCGAGGGAGATGAGGACGCCATCGATCAGCAAAAGCCCAGCGACGGTCAGGGCAACAGCAGCCCCGAGGAAAGCAGCACCGCGCGGATTCATCGACATCGTGGGGAGTTTGAATGGTGGGGGGCGGGCGTCGAGTTTTGATCTGGGAAAGTGAGGGGATGGGGGGCGGCTGAGGGGGCAGAAAGCTGGAGCTTTCTGCTACGGTCGTGGCTCTTTGAAAAATAGAGGCAAGGATGTGGGGTGTGGGTGTTATGATGGCAGAATGTTGAGACGGATTTATCTGACTTTGGTGAGCGCGGTGCTGGCGGTGTTGGTGTTTGAGCCTTTTGGGTGGTGGCCTTTGGCTTTGGTGGCTTGGATTCCATTTTTGATGGCGCTGAGGGGGGCGACGGAGAGGTTGGCTTTTTATCTGGGGCTTTTTCATGGGATGGTTCTTTTTGGGGGGACGCTTTCTTGGATGTGGAATATTTTTGGGCGGGGTTCGATTGCGCTCTGGGCGATCGAGGGGTTGTTTACGGCGATCACGGCTTTGTTGATCGTGAAGTTGCCTGAGAAGGCGGCGTTGCGGACGGCGGCTTTGGTGGGGATGCTTTGGGCTGGGGTGGAGTATTTTCGGGCAGAGGTTTTCGAGCTAACTTTTCCGTGGATCACGCCGGGGACGGGGTTGCCTCCGAATTGGTTGACGCCGGTGGTGGGGGTTTATGGGGTGACGTTTTTGGTGATTTGGGGAGGGGCTTTAGCGGTGGGCCGGAATAGACGAGGTCTGGCGATGCTCTGTGTGATGGGAGTGATGACGGCTTTATTTCCGAAAGGTCAGGAGGCGGGTGATCCGATACGGGTGGCCTTGGTTCAGAATGAGGATGAGGGACCATCGGTTTTGGCGGAGGCGGCGCGGCCGTTTTTGGCGGAGGTTGATGCGGTGGTGTGGCCGGAGTATTCGCTCGGGCAGATCGATGAGTTATCTCTGGAAGAGGAGCTGGAGATGGGGGCGGATGGGCGAGTGTTCGTAGCGAGTGGGTTGGAGACGCGGGATGGGGTGACGGGAAATACGGCGATCACGGTTTCGGAGGACGGAGTGATCGGGCGGCATATCAAAAACCACCCAGTTCATTTCTTTTCTGATGGGGTGGCTGGGACGACGGCTGGGGTGGTGAGGACGCCGTTTGGAAAGATGGGGACGCCGATCTGCTTCGATTGCGATCACCAGGATGTGATTCGAAAGATGACGGGGAAGGGGGCGAAGTTTTTCCTGATCCCGAGTCTGGATGCGGCGCATTGGTCGGCGCGGCAGCATGAGCAACATGGCATGCTCTTTCGGCATCGGGCGGCGGAGAATGGGCGTTGGCTGGCGGTGGCATCGAGCTCGGGGGTGACCCAGATTGTGGACTCGCGGGGGCAGGTGAGGCGGCGGCTTTCTCTGATGGGCGAGGGGGTCTTGGTGGGGGAGATTTCCGCGCTGGGGCAACGGACTCTTTTCCAGATGGGAGGGTGGTGGACCGGGCCGATTTCGATGTTTGGGACGGGCTTGGTGATTCTTTGGCTGGTGTGGCGGCGTTTCACAAAATGAGCTTGAGGCACTTCCAGACTTGCCAAGTCTAGTGGTCTGCCAAAGACTCCGCCCTCTTTCAGAAATGAAAGGCCTCTGTGGCGGAATTGGTAGACGCTGTGGATTTAAAATCCATTGATCCTAGATCGTGCGGGTTCGATTCCCGCCGGAGGTATTTTCCTTTAACCGAAAGGGCTCACGTTGATTCGTGAGCCCTTTCTTTTTGGACTGGATTTGGGGGGGGGATCGATCTCGTCGATGCTGGATGCTATTTTATCGATTGGACGGGGCGGGGGAAGTTGTCTTTATGGGGTGGATGATTCGTTTGTTTTTGTTGGTGCCGTGTTTCTTGATCCTGAGTGGGTGCACGAAGAGTTCGGGGTATCGGCAGTCTGCGGTGGCGACGGTGGAGAGGTTGGCGCCAGAGGTTTCGCTGGGGCATGTGGAGATTGATGACCAAGGGGAGTTGATCAGCTTTGAGCAGTTACAGCGTGTGACGGGGCAGATTAAGGCGGAGTCAGGCGGGGGGAAGGAGCCGCTGTTTTTGGTGGTGTATATTCATGGATGGAATCGGAATGCCTCGGCGAGCCGGATTTCGGGCGGGGGGGATTTGATCCGTTTCCGG
>JALZWJ010000267.1 GCA_023300065.1 Akkermansiaceae bacterium | reverse complement strand
GAATTGGATGATTTTGAGCGTCATAAAATGTCTCCGTGAGACACTCATAGATAGATAAAATGGAAATCATCGAAACGATTTGGAAGCAGATTACGGGTTTTTTCTCCACGACTGGAGGCGCTGCGATTCTCTTTTTAGGGGGGTATGTGCTCGTGCAAGGAGTCATCCTGCCGAAGCTGGGGTTCAGGACTTGAATGTCCGGCGGCTGCTCGGTCGAGCCAGCTCAAGATAGGGAGGAAATCTCCAAGGTTGATCAGGAAGAGTCTGACTCCTCGTCTCAGCCCTAGGCCAAGCCCGCACTGCTCGCTTTATTGTCCACCATTCAAAGTGGCTGTCACGTAAGTTGCTTTAATCTAACGGTTAGAGTAAGATTCCCCCCGTTTAGGGCGTTTCGAGAATTGACATTAATTACATTTTTCCAATTAACCTCACCCTCAAGTATCCCCATGTCTAAAAAGAAAAAAATCATCCTAGCAGTCGTAGTCGTAGCAATTTTAGCCGTATGCTCCCTCGTCTTCTTCATTCAGGGACCTCCACCAGAAACCGGTGAAACGAGCCTTAAATTCCGCGAAATCCCGCTTCCTCACACTCAGGTAGGAGATGTTGAAAAGTCCCTTCCTTTCATGGGGATGAGTGTGGTCGATGTGGATGGAGACGGCATCGATGAGATCGCGATCGGCGGCGGACATGGCCAAGCTGATGCGATTTATAAGTATGCTGAGAGTGGCTTCACCGCTCTGGACGCAAGTGCCCTAGATAAGGAGGCTCTCGATGCGACCTTCGGCATCGCTTCTGCAGATACGAATGGCGACGGCAAGGAAGAGCTCTTCATCGCTCGCGAGTCAGGTGTTTACTATGCGGAGAACAATGACGGCGTCTACACTCAGCGGAAGCTTGAGTTCGGCCTCGCCGATAATACAGTCCCACTTTCCATCGCGCTTGGAGACATTAACAAAGACGGCTTCGTAGATCTCTACGTGGCAGGTTACATCAAGATTGACCAAGCAGAAGGTGAGACCAATTTTAGCGATGGCTATGGTGGCTACTCTTACCTCCTCCTAAACGATGGTTCTAACAATTGGACCGATATCTCGGAAGAGGCTGGGATCTTTAGCCAGCACAATCGCTTTCTCGCAATCTTCGCGGATCTGAACTCGGACACTTGGCCAGACATCGTGGTTGCTCAAGATACGGGGAAAGTTGAAATCTGGGAAAACCTGAAGGACAACACCTTCAAGCGCCATGCTGACCCTACCGACTATTCCTATCCAATGGGAATCGGCGTGGGTGACATCGATAATGATGGTGACGTAGACCTCTACTTCTCAAATGTCGGAACGACCCTCCCCAAAGCGATGGTGAAGGGGAATCTCACCGACGAACAGAAGTTCAATACGGACTACATCCTCTTGGAAAATGTCGGAGACTTTAAATTTGCCGATGTCTCGGTTGCTAAGAATGCCGCGAAATACGGTTTCGGCTGGGGCACGAGCATCGAGGACTTCAACAATGATTCAAAAATGGATCTCTACTTCTCTCAAAATTACGCCCGTTTCCCTGGTGTGAAATTACTGAAGCTCTACCCGGGTCGCCTCCTCGAACAGCAGGACGACGGTAGCTTCTTGTCAGTCGAGAAAAATGCGAACGGCGAGAATTCAAAATTTGGGATCACACAGGTGGTTTCCGACTTTAATAAAGATGGTTCATTAGATCTCGTGATCGGTAATCTTGGCGGTAAGGCGAAGTGCTTCATGACCGCTCAGACCGGTGCTTTCAAGGGCCTCACGGTTCGCTTCCCCGGCACTGCTAAGTGGCTGAATGCGGTCGGCGTGATCACGCTGCCGAATGGCAAGAAGCTCACTCGCCAATTTGTGGCAGGAGAGGGACTTTGTTCGGATGGCTTCAACGGTCTCCACTTCGGCCTCGGCGAGATCAGCGAGCCAGTCACGCTTGATGTGACTCTGCAGACTGGCGAGACGATGTCTTATCCAGATCTCGAGCCAGGAACACAGTTCATGATTTCCGAATCTAAGTAACTCTCTGAGAACATGACGCAGAAGGAAAAGAACAGTTTAGTCATCACCGGCATCGCGGGTCTTCTCGGAGCCCTCGGAGTCGGGATTGGAGAATGGCTCATGCAGTTTACCGAAGCAGGTAAAATGGATGAAGAGACCTATAATTACTTTCTCGATGTTAAAGTCGCCAACTTAAGTTTGGGCCACTTTCTCTGCGTTCTCACGGGACCTCTCTATTTCCTCGGCTACGTCCACCTCGGAAAAGCGATTGACCGGAGTAAAGGCTGGCTGGGCAAAATTCTAACAGGCCTCGGAATCTATTCCTTCGGAGTCGGGATCGCTTGGATTGGTGGTCGGGTTTACCTCGGCCTCGGTCGGAAAGCAGTGGAAGTGGGAGAGGCATCGCCCGAGCTTTTTAAGGCTCTTGCGGATCACAATGAGCCCTTCATCGGGGTTCTCCGCATTTCCATTCTCCTCATCTCTATCCTCTGGGTTTATGGAATTTTGAAGGGGAAGTCTCATTATCCTAAGTGGATGGCCCTCCTTTCTCCTATCCTCCTTCTCGTCTCGATTTTCGTGCTTTATGCCATGGCCCCTTCCGTCGGGAAATACATTCTCCCTGCCGCGATGAACGTGGCTCACTTCATACTCTTCGGGGTTTCGGTCCTCTATTGTAGTCGGCTTCCTGTGACGCGAGATGAGTGAGACTGGTCAAAAAGAGAGTAAGGTCAGCTACCGCTCTTGCAACCTATGTGAAGCGGTTTGCGGGCTCTCGATTGAGCACGATGGCGCCGAGGTTATCTCGATCCGCGGTGATAAAGAGGACCCCTTGAGTAAAGGACACATCTGCCCGAAGGGGACGGCCCTGGCCGATATTCATGCTGATCCTGATCGCCTCCAGCAGCCGATGCTGAAAGGGGAGGACGGGACCTTTTCTCCCATTTCCTGGGCCGAGGCCTACGAGTTAGCGGGGTCTAAGATCTCCGCGATCCAAAAAGAGCACGGCAATGATGCAGTGGGAATGTATCTGGGGAATCCCACCGTGCACAATTTTGGAGCCCTCGTTTTTCAGACTTTTCTGAAGGAGGCCTTGGATTCAAGAAACCAATATGCGGCCACTTCGCTGGATCAACTTCCTCACCATCTCGCTGCCAGTCAGATGTTTGGTCACGGGCTTTTGATCCCCGTGCCAGATATCGACCGCACCGACCACATGGTGATCCTTGGCGCGAACCCTGCCGCCTCAAACGGCAGCCTCATGACCGCTCCCGGTATGCGGGATCGCTTGAGGGCGATTCGTGAACGCGGAGGAAAAGTGATCCTCATCGACCCGAGAGAAACTGAGTCGGCGAAGTTAGCGGACCAACATCATTTCATCTCTCCCGGAACCGACGTCTATCTGCTCGCGGCCTTTCTCCATGTTTTGCTGACGGATGATTTGGTGACGCTGAGCCAGTATCCGTATCTCAAGAATGCCGAAAAACTCGCAGAGCTTTTCCAACCGTGGACCCCTAAATTAGCGGCGATTCATTGTGGGGTTCCCGCGGAAGAAATCCGGGCCATGGCGCATGAATTTGCGAAGGCCAAGACGGCGGTCATCTACGGACGCATGGGCGTTTCCACGCAAGCGCACGGCGGGCTCTGTCATTGGTTAATGAATACCATCAATCTGGTGACTGGTAATTTGGATCGCCCCGGCGGCCAGATGTTTTCCAAGCCGGCTTTTCCGCTGGTGGGCAGAAAGGGGAATGCGCATGAGTTCCGCCGCTGGTCTTCCCGAGTACGAGGGCTCCCGGAATTCGAGGGCAGCCTCCCGACCTCGGTGCTCGCGGAGGAGATCCTCACTCCCGGTGAAGGGCAGATGAAAGCGCTCATCACGAATGCCGGGAATCCGGTTCTCTCGGCCCCGAATGGGAAGAAGATGGAGCAGGCGCTAAAGGGGCTCGATTTCTACTTAGCGCTCGATATCTACATTAACGAAAGCACCCGCCACGCCGACCTGATCCTGCCCTCGCCGACGGGATTAGAAACCGATCACTTCGACCTCGTTTTCAATGCCGTCTCGGTGCGCGATGTCGTCAAGTATTCGGCCCAGACCATCCCGCCGAATCCTGAGCTTTCCTATGATTGGGAGATCATGAAGGAGCTGAGTTTTCGGGTGGGTAAGTTCGGCTTCTTAAAGGGCAAGTTTCTAAAATGGGCCACCCCTGATCGTATTCTTAATCTTGGCTTATCCTTCGGCCCCTACGGCGCTTTCCGCAAGCCCTTCTCCGGTGGTCTCAATCTCAAGCGGCTTAGAGCAAAGCCCCACGGCATCGATCTCGGCGCTTTGAAACCCAGCCTACCCTCTGCCCTCCGCACCTCGGATCGGAAGGTGAATGTCGTGCCTGAGATTTATGAGGAAGCGTTTGCGGGATTACCCTGCGGGCCTGCCGAGCGAGTGGAAGGTTTCCAGCTTATCGGTCGCCGCCACCTTCGCAGTAATAACTCATGGCTCCATAATAGCCCACGTCTCATGAAGGGGAAAAACCGCTGCACTCTTATGATGAATGAGGAGGATGCCACCCGACTTCAGCTCGAAGATGGGCAAATTGTGACGGTCACTTCCAGAGTCGGAGAAATCAAAATCCCGCTCGAAACCACCACCGCCATCATGGCTGGGGTGGTCAGTATTCC
>JALZWJ010000266.1 GCA_023300065.1 Akkermansiaceae bacterium | reverse complement strand
GGCTATAATATCTACACCTCAGATCGTGGTCTCCGTCCCTCGTCCGATGACGAAGGCTTGGACATCTACATGATCCGCGCGCAAGAGATTGCCCGCTATATCGACTCAGGTTTCATTGACTGCGGCATCACCGGACTCGACTGGGCCTACGGACTCGATGCCGATCTCGTCGACCTTGCCGAGCTCCCCTACTCCCGCGCCACGACCCGCCCCACTCGCTGGGTCCTCGTCGTGCCGGAAGACTCCCCGATCAAGACCGTGCAGGACCTTGAGGGAAAACACATTGCCACTGAAGGCATGGAAATCACCAAGCGCTACCTCGCTGAAAAAGGAGTCAACGCCAGCGTTGAATTCTCCTGGGGTGCCACTGAGGTCAAGGTCCCGGACCTTGTCGACGCCATCGTCGATGTCACCGAAACCGGCTCATCACTCCGCGCCAACAAACTACGCATCGTGGACGAGCTCCTCTCATCCTTCCCTCACTTCTACGCCAGTAAGACGTCCTTTGCTGATGACTGGAAGCGCGAGAAAATGGAGCGCATGGTCATGATGTTAAAAGGTGCCCTCGAAGCCCGCGATAAAGTAGGCCTCAAGCTCAACCTCCCCGAGTCCGCACTCGAGGCCGTCCTAGAGCTCCTCCCATCACTCCGCAGACCCACCGTCTCCAAACTTACCGAAGAAGGCTGGCTTGCATTAGAGACCATCATCTGCGAGAAGGTGTCGCGACAGCTCATCCCGGACCTAAAAGACCTAGGAGCTGAGGGCATTATCGAATACCCTCTTAACAAAATCGTTTCTTAAACGAATCAACAATTTCACGGAATTGCGGTTTCAAAAATCCGCAGAACATTAACCCTACCAACAAATACCATGGGCAACCTCAAAAAGCGTCGGAAGACCAAGATCAGCAAGCACAAGCGCCGCAAGCGCATGAAGGCTAATCGCCACAAGAAGCGTCTCCGCTATAAGTCCTAGTTGGCTTTCTGCGATCATCGTGATCTCCGGTCAGGCAGACCGCACTCTTCTGCCCTTTGCACCGTCGAGTTTCCCTCGGCGGTTTTTTGTGCCTAGGCATGAATTGTTTTTATTTTCACTTTTTACTGAAATTAGTGGAAATAACACGACCCCTATGTCAGTATCCATACGTGATGAATAAAGAATCGGACAGCATCCTTCGAGTCTACATGAACGAGATCGCCAAGACAGACCTCCTCACCATTGAGGAAGAAGTCGAACTAGCAGAGCGCATCCTATCAGGAGACACCGAGGCTCGTGATCATATGATCCGCGCCAATCTCCGCCTTGTGGTCAAAATCGCAAAAGACTACTCTAACTACGGCCTCCCCCTTGCCGACCTCATCTCCGAGGGCAACATCGGCCTCATGAAGGCGGTCGAAAAATATGACCCGGAAAAAGGAGGTAAGGTCTCCACTTACGCCGCATGGTGGATTAAGCAGTCCATCAAACGCGCCCTCTCTAACCAGAGCAAAACGGTCCGCTTGCCCGTCCACATGGTCGATAAAATCGCCCGGCTCCGTAAGATTTCCACCGCCCTCACCGAGGAACTGGGACGCGAGCCTACTGACGACGAATTGTCCGAGATCCTCGGCATCCCCCGCAAGAAGCTCGCCATGCTCAAGCAGGCCTCACAGCGACCCACTTCACTGGATGCACCGGTAGGCGAAGAAGGATCCGCAACCTACGCCGACTCACTTGGCGATAGCAAAGCGGTCGATCCATTCCAGGCTCTCACCGCGAAAGAAATGCACGGTGAACTGGGAGGGCTCATGAAGCTGCTCGACCAGCGTGAGACCAAAATCATCGGTGCACGCTTCGGATTGAATGGTAAAAAGCCCCTCACTCTAGAGGAAATCAGCCGCGACTTTGGCGTCACCCGTGAACGAATCAGGCAGCTCCAAAACATCGCCCTAGAAAAAATGCGACGTGCTCTTGGCAAGAAGGAAAACCCCATTCCGACCCTCGCTGAAGAAGCCTAGACTCAGGTCACAAACTTCATTTCAATCAATCATGGGCACTCTTCGGAGTGCCTATTTTTTTTCAACCATCATCGCCAATGCTCTCGGTCGGGCAGGCCTCCATCGCCTCCAAAACCAGAGCCTCCTCCACCTCATTCTCCGGTTGTTTGATCACAAAGGAATACCCGCCCTCATCGTCTCGCGCAAAGCACAGTGGCGCGATCTCCGGACACATGCCGCAATCGATACAGGTCTCGTCGTTAAAATATTTTCCCGCCACGTTCCGTGGATGTTTTTCATTTTGGTCTGCCATTTCGTAATAGCCGTCTTGTGCGGCTGACTCATCCTTCCACGGTTTTTCAATCGCCCATTATACATAATACTCATACATTCATGCAACCCACGCATGAATCACCCTCTCGATCTCTACTCACTACATCTGGTTCGTAAAATCGCTGAACACCGGAGTTTCTCGGAAGCAGCACGTGAAGAAGGCATTTCTCAAAGCGCCCTGAGCCGTCAGATTGCCAATGTCGAATCACGACTCGGGATCCGCCTCTTCGAGCGCACCACCCGCCAAGTCACCATCACCGAAGCCGGAGCAATCCTCCTACGAGACACCGCATCAATCCCCAATATCCTAGCGGGCGCCCTACGGCGCATCAAAGAAGAATGCCTGGAAGCGCCGCCCGAGGTCAAAGTCGTCCTCTCCACCGAGCTCTCCCTCGCCCATATCCCCGGCATCTTTCATCCCCGCGAGGATGACACCCGCATCATCGTCTCCCAAGCCACCCCCGCTGACCTCACCCGCCAACTCTGCGAGGCACGCTTCGACATCGGCATTTTCGCCTCACCTGCCGAAATCCCCAGCGGATTGAAAATCACGCACCGCATGAATGATGACTTCAGTCTCATCGCCCCGACCAGCATCACGGGTCCTCATGACTACCCCTCATGGGCCGCCGCCCAGCGCTGGATTCTCCCACCAAAAAACAGCCCCGCCCGCGTCCTCATCGAGAAATCCCACCACCCCTGTGAAGCCGCGATGGAGTTAGAAAACTTCGACCTCATGGTGCAATTCGTAGCCCTCGGGATGGGCTGCGCCTTCGTCCCACGCCGAAGCATCAGCAGCTTCAACCGAAAAGCTCAGATTCAAAAAATACCCCACCCCACCAAAATCCAGCGCGAACTCATCGCAGCCACCCCTTTAGACCTCAAGCCAAGCGAACAGACCGAGGCCTTCATCCAGCGCATCCTCTTTTCATAAAATCACAGCCCCCAACCAAGCCCCACAAGCTCCGTGTTTTCAACGTATTCCGTGGTTCAAAAAAAAGCGCCAAGATCGCTTTCGCAATCCTGACGCTTTGGAAATTAAAACTCTCTCAACGCTAACCCAATGGAGCTAACTGAATCGCGACACGGCGATTCGCCTGGCGACCTGCATCCGAGCTGTTCGAAGCGATAGGCGCATCTGGTCCTTGGCCAGTGACCCGCAAGCGTGCTGGGTTGA
>JALZWJ010000265.1 GCA_023300065.1 Akkermansiaceae bacterium | reverse complement strand
TCGGCGATTTCTTTTTCGGTGAGTTGTTGGTCGGTGGGGTCTAGGAGGGCTGCGACGAGGTTCTCTGGTTTGCCTTTGAAAAAGGTTCCGAGGAGGCTTTTGAGGGCGGTGCGTTTTGCTTTCTTTTCGTGGATGACGGGGCTGTAGAGGTAGCGTCGACCTTCTTTGGAGTGCTTGACCATGTCCTTGTTTTCGAGGGTGGCGAGGAGGGCGCGGACGGCGGAGTAGGAGGGGGGATCGGTGAGTTCGTCTTGGACGTTTTGGGCGGTGGCTTCGCCGAGGCGGTAGAGGATATCGAGGATCTGGCGCTCGCGGCGTGAGAGTTCTCCTTTTTCTAGGCGGTTCATGGTGGTGAATTTAACAGGTGCTGGAAAAGCTGCAAACTAAATGTTGGAAACTTAGCATTAACGTGGAGGGAGGAATGAATGGACGATTGAAGAATGAACAATTGAGATTGAGGGGCTTGGTTTTTGTGGGGAGAGAGGGTAGATGGAGGGGTGATTTCGCTTGGTGGAGGTAATTCTTTTGGTGATGAGATGCGTATGGTGTTTTCGGAAACGGGGATGCTTTCTAAGTCTCCGGACTTTGAGTATCGGGCGGAGCAGCAACAGATGGCGGGTGAAGTGGCGGATGCTTTGGAGGGTGAGAGGTCGTTGGTGATCGAGGCGGGGACGGGAGTTGGGAAGTCATTGGCGTATTTGATCCCGGCGGTGGAGTATGCGATTCGGGAGGGGAAGAAGGCGGTGATTTCTACACATACGATTAATTTGCAGGAGCAGTTGATCGGGAAGGATTTACCAATTGTGCGGAGGTTACTGGCGGAGCCGTTTGAGGCGGCGCTTTTGAAGGGACGGGGGAATTATCTGTGTCCGGTGAGGTTGCGGCGGGCGATGGATAATGGGGGGGATTTGTTTACCTCTAGCGAGCAGGAGGAGCTGATGCAGATTTGGAAGTGGGCGGAGGGGACGCGGGATGGGACGAAGAGTGATTTGGATTTTGATCCGTCGGTGAAGGTGTGGTTACAGGTTTGTAGTGAGTCGCACATCTGCACGCAGCGGTCGTGCGGGCCGAGGGGGAATTGTTTTTTTCAGGAGGCGCGGAAGTTGGCTCAGAACGCGCGGGTGTTGGTGGTGAATCATAGTTTGTTTTTCTCGCTGCTGAATCCGGATGAGGAGGAGAATGAGACTGAGTCGAAGGGGTTTTTGGTTCCGAATGATTTTGTGATTTTCGATGAGGCCCACACGCTGGAGGCGGTGGCGGCGAAGTCGCTGGGTCTGAGACTGAGTCAGGCGGGGTTACGGTTCGATATTCAGCGGCTCTATCACCCGAAGACGGGAAAAGGGCTTTTGAAATACGCGAAGGCGGAGGAGGCGATGGAGAGCGCGAAGAAGGTGCTGGAGGCGGCGGATGATTTCTTTGATAGTGTGGGGGAGTCGGTGACTTTTGGGGACTGGGGGCGGGAGTGTCGGGTGAGAAATCCTGATTTGGTCGAGAATACGTTGGCTGCGCCTTTGCGGGAGTGTTGGGCGGCGATCGAGGAGGTGGCTGAGGAGACGGAGGATGATACTCGCAAGAGTGAGTTGATGGAGGGGGCGCGACGGCTGCGCGAGATGCACGGTGGACTGAAGCTGTTTTTAGATCAAGAAGATGGGGGAAGTGTCTATTGGGTAGAGAAGTCGGGGTATGAGGGGACGCAGTTTGTGCTAATGGCAGCCCCGGTTAATGTGGCAGAGCGGTTGCGGCCGCTTTTGTTCGGGCCGGATAAGACGTGTATCACGACGAGTGCGACGCTGGGAACGGGGGATGATCAGTTGACATATTTCCGGGAACGGGTGGGGGCGCAGCATGTGCCGGCGGTGAAGATCGGGAGTCCGTTTGATTATCAGAAGCAGATGTCAATTTATGTGATGAAGTCGATGCCCGATCCTCGTGATGATGATTACGAGAAGATGTTGATCCACTGGATCGAGCGGGTCTTGATTAAGTCAGAGGGGAAGGCGTTTGTGCTGTTTACGAGTCACCGGCTTTTGAGGTCGGTGGCGGAGACGATGGAGCGTTTTTTCGATGACCATGGTTGGCAATTGCTGGCGCAGGGGATGGGGATGCCAAGGCAGAAAATGGTGGAAGAGTTCCGCCGAGACGTGAATAGCGTGCTCTTTGGGACGGAGAGTTTTTGGGCAGGAGTGGATGTGCCGGGGGAGGCGTTGAGTAATGTGATTATTACGCGGATTCCTTTTGCGGTGCCGGATCATCCGTTGACGGCGGCGCGGTTGGAGGAGATCGAGGCGGAGGGGGGGAATCCCTTTATGCAATATTCGGTGCCTGAGGCTGTGATTAAGCTTCGTCAGGGGGTGGGGCGTCTCATCCGCACGAAGAAGGATGAGGGGATGGTGGTTATTTTAGATAACCGAGTCGTTACCAAGCGTTATGGGAAGATGTTTATAGACGCCTTACCTCCAGCTCCAATAAAGATTGTAAAATAAATGACAATAAATGTGACCTTTTTAGGTTGCTTGTTGTCTATAGTAATGAATTTAACAATACACAAATGAGTTACCATTAGGGTTACGCATGAATTAAAAAACTAACATTATTATACAATGAAACTAAAAAATATTATCGTACTTGCAGGAGCGGCACTAGCGTTCGTATCATGCGAGCAAGCTAAAGAGACTGCTCAAAAAGCAGTAGACGGAACTAAGGATGGAGCAGCTAGTATGGCTGATGGGGCAAAAGAGCTTGGCGGTAAAGCAACTGAAGCTGTAAAAAGCGGAACTGAAGCAGTCAAAGAAGGCGCAGCCAAAACTGTAGCTGCAGCTAAAGAA
>JALZWJ010000264.1 GCA_023300065.1 Akkermansiaceae bacterium | reverse complement strand
GGGGAAAATAATGGCGAACCTCAAAACGGAGACCCCTCAAAGAATTCGGAAGGAAAGCCGCAGGAAGCCCAAGAGGCCAAACAGGCCCCAGAGCCTAAGACCGAATCGCGCGAAGAACGGGCCCGCCGCTTACTCAAGCAGTACGCCGACTTTGGGGAGAAAGCCCCTCGCCGGGTCAGACGACCCTACAACCGTGCCTCGCAAGACTGGTAGAATCACGTCATGCCGACCTCTCTTAAAACACTTTTCATCTTCCTCGGCCTCTTTTCCGGAGCGCTCGCCCAGGGCCCCGCGAGCATCGAGGTTACGCTCTCTAGCTCCATGGTGGTGGTGGGCGAGAAAACCAAACTCACCCTCATCGCTCGCAACGCCACCATTCTTGATTGGCCAGACTCACCGAATGCCGCCCCTCTCGCCCTGACCCGCTCAGGTCAAAAATCCATGCTCATGAATGGTCGGATTGTCGCGGGCTTTGAGTATAGCGTGAGCGCCTTTCGTGAAGGCACCTACACCATCCCCCCTTTCAAGCTCCGCACCGAGCAAGGGATCCTGTCATCCCAGCCCCTCACCCTCCGCGTCTCCCCCATCTCAGCACTCGTGGTAAAAGGCATCACGATCAAGCCCACCACCGTGCCGTATCTCTCGGGGATTTTCCTCGAAAAAAAATCTCCCTACGTTGGCGAGACCGGCAAAGTTGAAGCTAAGTTCTACCTCCCGATTCGCCCGCCCCACTTCTTGCGGCTCCATGATGGTCAGGTCATCAAGATGGAGAAAGAGGGCATCGCGGCATGGCGCTTCACAGCAGACAAGAGCCCCACCGGTGTTCTAAATTACGATGGCATCGAGTTCATGGTCTACACTTACGCGAGCTCGATCAATGCTCTCCGCGCAGGTCCGCTTCAGATCGGCCCCGGAAAAGCCGAGCCAATCTTCCAAATCCGCAAGCCCTCCCGGGGGCGTTTCATCAATGTCGGGGAGGCCCTCCCTATCGAGTTCCCGGCGGCTCAAGTCACGGTCCGCCCGCTCCCTGAGGGCGCACCGGCAGGCTTCGCAGGTGCGGTTGGGAACTTCAGCTTGGAGGCCACCACCACGGCACGAGAAATCAAACTCGGCGACACCGTGACCGTGGAGGCACGCATCACGGGGCGTGGGAACATCGATCAATTCCCCGGCCCCTTCCTCGTCGATCCCGAGGGAGATTGGAAAAAATTCGACATGATCGCAAAGCCACCCGGAAGCGAGCGCCGGTCCAGCATTGGCACGGTGGAGTTCTCTCAAGTGGTCCGCCCTAAGAAAAAACTCCCCGCGCTCCCGCCCTATCGCTTCGTATTCTTCGATCCCGTTTTGGAGAAATTCCGCACGCTAAACACCCCTCCCCACCCCATGATCATGACGGGTGAGCCAGTGGTAGACTTGGACCTTGATCCCGCAATCGCAGACTCTGGCCTCGCTTTTCTCACGCCATCGGGACGCGCCTTGAAGACCTTTCAAAAAGAGCGCACTGGCCCAATCTGGCTTTGGCAAATCATCCCCGCCATGCTTCTGCTCCTGCTAATCATCACGGCTCTTTTTAAGCGGCTTAAAGCGGCGCGCCTCGGCTCACTCCCCGCGCGGGAATTCCAAGCCGAGCTGGACCTCCTGAAGGCGAAATCCGCGAATCAAATCGAGTTCTACCGCGAGGCCGCAAAATTCGCCACCACTTGGCAGGGCGGGAAAGGGTTCGAAGAACTCTTTGCGAAGCGCGATGACATTTGCTTCCGCCCGGGTGCCCCCACCGATCCCGTGCCGGTGGCGGAGAGGAACCGCATCATCCACCAGCTAAAGACACTCTCCCCGATGCTTCTCACAGGCTTCTTTTTGCTCCTGCAATTTGCCCCAGCCAAAGCCCTGTCAGAAGACCCCGAAACCGCGCGGACCGAGATCCTCCGCGAGATGGAAGCCAGCCCTGCGCCCGAGCACTTTTACAACCTCGCCCTCTGTGAAAAAGCACTAGAGCACCCTGCCCAAGCAGCCCTCTGGGGTTACCGCTACGAGGCACAGGGCGGGGATGCGGGCGAGATTTTTACCGGCCTCCCCGGCATCCACGCCCGGGAACGGAAAGGGACGGACTGGGTCACCCTCCTGCCCTTGCCGACGTATCAGCAGATGCTCGCAGCGGGGCTCTGGGCGCTCGCTTTCCTCGTCATCGTAGTGCGCCTGCGCACCATGATCGCGCGTAAATTCATCCTCCCACTCTGTGGAATCATCTGCCCCTTAGGCCTCATCGTCGGGGGCCTCGGATGGTTTCTCTACCCGAGTGAGATCAGCTTTGAGCCGCTTCACGAGCTCTCGGTCATCACCGAAAAAATCGCCCCCCTCCAAAGCCAGCCTTATGTGGGTGGCAGCGTCATCCGTGAGAATGTCGCCGGGAGCCTTTGTAAAATCACTGCTGAGCGAGCCGACTGGATCCAAGTCGAACTCCCAGGTGGAATCACGGGATGGACGCAAGCCGGGTTCGTGGAGACCATCGCGGTGAGCCAAGACTAGGAAAAGCGCTTTAGAAAGTATCCTCGCCGCCCTCCAACCAAGAACGAGCTGCGCATCGAGATGGGGGCACAAAAAAAGGCTGGAGTGAATCACTCCAGCCTTTGATGAAATTTACTTCGTCTTCCTAAGAAGCAGTCTTCTCCGCTTTCTTTGGCTTCTTCTTTACCTTGGTGCGGAAGGTGACTTTTTGATCCCCTTTCTTCACCTTTGCGGTGACGTGCTCTCCTTCTTTGACATCACCTGAAAGGAGGCACTCGGCGAGAGGATCTTCGAGGAGTTGCTCCACCGCGCGGCGCATCGGGCGGGCGCCGTAATCCGGATCGTATCCTTGAGTGACGATGAGGTCGCGAGCGGCCGCTTCGAGGACGAGGTCGATGTCTTTTTCGGCGAGGCGTTTGACCAATTTATCGACCTCAAGATCAACAATCTTATCAAGGCTGTCTTTCTCCAGCATGCGGAAGACGACTAATTCATCGAGGCGGTTGAGGAACTCAGGGCGGAAGTGCTTCTTCGCCACACCATCAATCTTAGCCTTCATGCCTTCAAAGTCTGACTCGTCAGCCGCCATGGCATTGAAGCCGAGCGAGGTCTGACGTTTGATGCTTTCGGCACCGACGTTGGAGGTGAGGATGATGATGGTGTTTCGGAAGTCGATCTTCCGGCCGAAGCTATCGGTGATCATTCCTTCTTCAAGAATCTGAAGCAGGAGGTTCATGACATCCGGGTGAGCTTTCTCGATCTCATCAAAGAGAATGACGGAGTATGGACGACGTCGAACTGCTTCGGAAAGCTGGCCACCTTCTTCATATCCGACGTATCCCGGAGGCGAGCCGATGAGACGGCTGGCGCTGAACTTCTCCATATACTCGGACATGTCGATCTGAATGAGCGACTCAGGGTCACCAAACATAAAGTTGGCGAGGTTCCTAGCGAGGTAAGTTTTACCCACGCCAGTTGGCCCGAGGAAGAGGAAGGAACCGATAGGGCGGCGAGGATCTTTCAGGTCCGCACGGGAGCGGCGGAGCGCTTTGGAAATGGCAGTGACGGCTTCGTCCTGACCGATGACGGAGGTCTTGAGGTCCTCCTCCATCTTGAGAAGCTTGGTGGCTTCCTTCTGCTCCATGCGCTGAAGAGGGACACCGGTCCACTTCGAGACAACGGACATAATGTCGTCCTCCACGATGTCGACAACCCTCTCTTCGCTTTCACCACGCCATCCTTCAATTTTACTATCGAGATCCTTGCGGGCCGATTTCTCCTCATCGCGGAGGGCTGCGGCTTTTTCAAAATCTTGCTCGTTAATGGCGGTGACTTTATCGTCATTAATCTGGCTGATCCGGGCTTCAAGCTCCTTCAATCCGACAGGGCGGGTCATGGTCTTGATACGGGCGCGGGCACCGGCCTCATCCACGACATCGATCGCTTTATCAGGAAGGAAACGGCTCGTGAGATAACGGGAGGTGAGCTTTACTGAAGCCTCGAGGGCCTCATCCGTGTAGCGGACCTTGTGGTGAGATTCATACTTGTCGCGCAGGCCTTTCATGATCGCGATGGCGTCCTCGGTAGAGGGCTCATCCACTTTCACTTGCTGGAAGCGGCGCTCCAGAGCGGAGTCTTTCTCAATGTGCTTGCGGAACTCATTGGTGGTGGTGGCACCGATACATTGCAGCTCGGCCCGGCTGAGGGCGGGCTTGATGATGTTTGAGGCATCCATCGCTCCTTCTGCAGAACCTGCACCGACGATGGTGTGGAGCTCGTCGATGAAAAGGATCACATTTTTCACCTTACGGATCTCATCCATCACGGCTTTAATCCGCTCCTCGAACTGGCCACGGTATTTCGTGCCAGCGACCATGAGGGCGAGGTCGAGTGTGATGACTTTTTTATCGCGCAGAATCTCAGGAACATCACCGGCTACGATCTCTTGGGCGAGGCCTTCCACAATCGCGGTCTTACCAACGCCCGCTTCACCGACGAGGACGGGGTTGTTCTTCGTGCGGCGGCAGAGGATCTGGATCACGCGCTCAATCTCTGGAGCACGCCCGATGACGGGGTCCAACTCACCTGCTGCGGCGACCTTGGTGAGGTCACGGCCAAAGGCCTTCAACGCCGGAGTCTTTGTTTTGCCATCGCCATCATCATCTCCACCAAGATCGATCTCGTCTTCATCTTCGAAGTCGAAATCATCATCGGTGTCGGAATCATCATTCGTGAAATTAGGATCGATCTCGGCCAGGACCTCATTGCGAGTGGTCTGGATATCGATGTTTAGGCTTCCCAGAACACGGGCTGCCATGCCCTCTCCTTCGCGGAGGAGTCCGAGGAGAATGTGCTCAGTGCCGACGTAAGAATGGTTCAGCTGCTTCGCTTCCTTATTGGCAAGGGCGAGGACTTTTTTGACCCGAGGCGTGTAGGGAATGTTGGTCGAGGTCTTTTGATCAGGACCGGTGCCGACTTCTTTCTCAACTTCCATACGGACGGACTCGAGGTCTAGGCCCATGCGTTGGAGAACGCTCACGGCAACACCCTGACCGAGTTTGATGAGTCCGAGGAGGACGTGCTCAGTGCCGATGTAGTTATGATTGAAGCGGTCGGCCTCTTTACGGGCCAGCGCCAACACTTGTTGGGCGCGTGGGGTGAAGTTATTCATGAAATTTTTTCGCTGGGGGCTCGGTTAATTTTTGTCTCCTGAGATATCAATAGCAGGCGGTAAGGATGTTTGCAAATGCTCGCGGATCATTTGCGCACGCATGATGTCACGCGCAGCGGGTGCGAGTTTCTGGCCCGCGCTCCATTGTAAATGTGCGGGTTGAGTTTCCATAAAGAGGCGGTCGCAGATCTCGACGAGCGAGGCTGGCATGATCTCCAAGTCGGCTCCAAGGCGGAGCATGGAGAGGTGGTTCAGCGCCTCCTTCGATGAAATAATGCGGGCGTAGGTGAGAGTGCCAGCAGCCCGGCCAATGCGGTCCTTCACCATGACGGGGTCATCGGCGAGGAGCTTTCGACGAGCCTGTGTTTCATAGCGGGCGACATCTCCGATGACGCGAGTGAGGCGGTCTAGGATCTCAAGCTCAGATTCACCGAGCGTCGATTGATTTGAAATTTGATAAAGGTTGCCGAGCGACTCGGTGCCCTCTCCGTAGAGTCCGCGCACTGCGAGGCCGAGCTTACCAATCCCCTTCAGGACCTGCCCGATTTGATCACTCAGAACCAGCCCGGGAAGATGGAGCATGGCAGAAGCACGCATCCCGGTGCCTAAATTCGTAGGACAGGCAGTGAGGTAGCCCAGCTCAGGATCCACCGCGAATTCCACCTTATTTTCAAGGTTGCGGTCGATGGAATGAGCGAGCTTGTATGCTTCTTTGAGCTGGAGGCTGGGGCGGATGGCCTGGATGCGGAGGTGGTCCTCCTCATTGATCATGAGGCTCAGTGTCTGCTTGCGGTTC
>JALZWJ010000263.1 GCA_023300065.1 Akkermansiaceae bacterium | reverse complement strand
CGTCCAGACTGAGTGCCACGGGGTGGTTCTCTTTGAGGGGATCTTGGATCAGTTTTAGCGCCTTCCTGCCATCGAAGTTGGTCCCAATCCCGAAGCGGTAACAGTGCGCGAGGCCCACTTGCCCGTCTTGATTCCCCGCTTTCGCTGAGCGATTAAAATAGTCAAAAATCAGGGCTGAGTCGTAGCGGGTCCCTCCCATACAGCGCATGGAATGAAAGGCATAATCTGCCATCGCCTCAGGGTCCCCTGCCTCTGCGCGCTCCTTAAGCTTCGGGATATCATCATTGATCACCCCTTTCCAAGGCTTGGAAAATGCGAGTCCCGAGAGGGCTAACGAAAAGAGAATAATAAAGAGGTGCATAGGAAGATTTAAGAGTTCTAACGATGAAGGTTTAGAAGAGGCCGTTTCAAAACCGCCCTCTCCTCCTTGGTTATATTGCTGATCTCCCAACTTTAAAAGGATTTCGACTCAGGTCATGACCCGCTTTCCGCTTCAGCGAATGCTCCCTGAGGCGACCCCATGACCCTTGTCACTCTAATTCATCTCCTTGCATACTCGGTGCCTCCCACCCAGTGCTTAGTGGATGTCAGGATTTCACTAAAATTCAGCTTCCCTCCTCCTAATTCTTCGAGATCATGGTCGACGACCATCATGGATCTTATCGAACTTCTACAGTGTCTCGACCAGCAAACTGCGGACGAAACCATCAACATTCTCGCGGAAGAAAAAATCCCTTTTCGCACGAGTTCGGGCCAACCAGCATTCGATGTCAGTTCGCTCGGGAGTTCGTCCCAGAATGGAAATCGAAAAATCATTATCAGTGTCGCGCCCGCGGACTACCCGAAAGCAAGAGCAAGCTTGGAAGCAGACGCTCTATTGATCGCCCTTCCAGAGGATCACCATCTCCGCACAGCAACTCCCGATGAGCTTCGTGATATTCTGAAAGAGGCTGATGATTGGAGCCCGTTCGATGTTGCCCATTCTAAGCGCCTTTTGGAGGAGATGGGAGTCGAGATGAAGGCCCCAGAGGACCTCGCCGCAGAACGATTTTTGAGTCTTAAAAAAGGAAAAGAGGCCCCGATTTCTATTCTGCTCCTTAGCGTTATCTTGCCAGTCCTCGGTGTCATCTCGACGATTACCCTTCTCTCAGTGATCGGTTGCGGGATCGCCCTGTCAATCGCTTTGATGAAGACCAAGACTCTCGAAGGCCGCTTCCACACCTATAATAAACGGTCCCGTTCCCGAGGAGCCTTTGCCTCGATTTTCGCCATCGTAGTGACCATCATAGGCTTCTATGTCTGGCGGGAGTTTCTCCGCTACGGGGACTACGATCTCTATCTCCCCTGGGCTTGATCGAGCCCTGCATCCTCCCTTCCAAGGCGATCGATCTCTGCATCTTTCAGTATTTAGATTGCCAGACGATTTGTATTATTTGTATTTCGTTCTCCTTGTGTTGAATTTTTGAGGAAGATGAAGAAAGCAGAAGGCGTAGATGATCCCGCTGGAAATGGAGATTTCTCATGTGGGAATTACAAAATCAAAGGGGTTCTGGAAAGTAAGCCTAAGACTAAAACGCCTCTTGGATGGACTACGGGTTATCATTCGTATCGCCAAGATGGTGACGGCACATGGAGTGATAAAAACGGTCGGGGAGCTGTGCAATCTGGCACCCCCCCCCAACGGCAGATGCTAAGAACAGAGGTTTCGACCTTGACTGTGGTAATCTTTGCGTGCGAAAAGGAGGCTCGAATGTTGATTAATGTTTTTCTTAGGAAAGTTGGAGTGATGGCTCTTGGTCTTTTTTTGGTATCTTTTGTGGTCGCGCAGACGGAGTCTACGCCTGCTAAAACTGGAGAGATACCTGCTATGAAATTTAAAGATCTCAAAATGCTAAAAAAGTGGTCTCGCGAGAGTTCAGGGAGTGGTGGTGCTGCGGTGATTAAAATAGGACTTGGTGAAACTGACATCTACTATGCGATTCGTCATTTCGGAACTGTTTTTGACGCTTGCGATTTGACCTTTTTCTATAAAGAAGATTCAGGAGAACTTCGCGTATTTTTATACTTCCCCATGCAAGGTGGAGAGCTCCATGTTATGAAGAGTGATGAGAAAATTTCCGTAAAAATGTCAAATCACAAAACAAAAAAATGGCTTAAAATTGTAGAATTTGGGCCAGAGATAATTCTTAGATGAATTATTGTCCGTAGCTGTTACGTTAACTGCAAAGCCGTTGTATTTAGATTCCTATTTAGATTGCCAGACGATTTGCAGAGTTTTCTCTTGCTTGAAAATTCCTCACCCTCAAGGCGCGCCTCCCTCTGGTCTGTCGAATTGTTAAAGCGGACGGGCTGTGATGCTTCCTGCATCCATGGACATCATGCTACATTCGTAAGAAATGAAGTCGCAGCGGTGGTGGAAGGGTTTCTAGATCAGAAGTTGAGAGCCAGTATGTCACGTCGGTGGTTGACATGAGACATATCTTCCCTTCAGGATTTCTGCGTGAAGTTAGCATTCTCCTTTTTGATATTTTTGAGCGCCTTGGTCTCCTGTCAGGGAGAGAAGGAAGATCAGGCTCTGGTTGAGAAATACGAAGAGCAGCAAGTCATTATCGAAGGCCTCGATGCGGAATTGAGAAAGGTGAAAATGGCAATTGAAGATGCCGATGATCCTGCCCCAGCGCTCGATTTTAAAGGGTTGAAGGGTGAAATTAAAGAGGCGTCAGAAAAGCGGGAAGCCTTGGAGGATGAAGTCAAGGCCTTGGAAGCTAAGAAGAAGAAGGCTGAAGCGGACCTAAAGCGCTATCAGGAAAAATACCCCATTCGGAACCAGTAGATTTTAACGACAATGTTTAACGATTTTCACGAAACGACCCGTAACGTTGGGATGATGGGCATCATCCTTGCTCTTCTCGTATTGGCTGGGTTTTGTGGCCTGGGAATGGCCGTGACGAGCGGATTTGGGAAGAAGGGCCCAAGCATGGAAGCAAGGCTCGTGGATCAGGAAAAAATCCGAGGAGACATGACTCGGCGCCTGAAGCAAAAGAAAGCGGACTTGGAGGAGGTGTATGAGAGCGCGACCGCCGCAAAGACTCTGGCAGTAAAGTTTGATGAAGCGGCTAAGAAGTTGGCTCATGAAAGAGTCACGATTACAGAAAGCCAAGAAGTCGTTGTTGGCCTCAACGAAGATCTAGATGTTCTCCAACTTGATTTTGAAGAACACCGTGAAAAATACCGGACGACTGAAAGGGCGATGGCAATCGGTGAAACTTTAGACCTCTCATCGACAAAGGGAGCGGACTTTAAGAAATGCAAAGTGCTGGGCATCAGCCCACTGCATCTCCGGGTGATGAGGAGCGCGGGCCCAATCGGCATTCCCTATCAAGACCTTCCGCTTAAGATTCAGGATCGCTTTCAATTTGGTTTAGAAGAGGCGACCGCTTATCGAACGAAGCTGAATGCTTCTAATGCGAACCGAGACAAGAGGATCGCGGCTTGGAAAAAGGACCAAAAAACAAAGAAGGGAGCGGAGGCTCATCAAGCTTTGATCGATGCCATCGCGCAGGCTCAGGGAGATATCGCGAAAAGGGCGGCTTACGCAAAACAGCAAGATTCCGAGGAGAAGGCATGGGAGAAAAAGGGAAGATCTTTT
>JALZWJ010000262.1 GCA_023300065.1 Akkermansiaceae bacterium | reverse complement strand
GTTCCGATCTGGGTTTTCGGGTTGTTAAGGCGAGGTGACGCATCGATTTGCGCGGAGAGGGCCTGATTTTGCTAAAAGGGAGTAAGCTTGGAAACGTTGCAAGGGCGGGGAAATCGGGACTTTGTGAAATTTTTCACAAAGAAAACTTGTCTCAAAGCGATGGTCTGGCTAAATCCGCCTCGCCCTGAGTCTTTGGGCGGCCTGTGATGTCTCTCTTTATCCGATCTTTCTCCCTCGTTTTTGCGATCTTCTTCGCTACGGCCTCTTCAGGTATGGCTGCAAGTGGGCATGATCACCTTCCTGCTTCTGCTGAGGAGGTTTTCAGCCTCGGTTCATTCGTGGTGACAAACTCCATGATCATGGTTTGGCTCGTCGCCGCTTTTCTGATCATTGTTGCTCAGCTCGCGACCAAGGAGATCTCCCTTGTCCCCAAGGGGTTCCAAAATTTTATCGAGTGGATCGTCGAGAGCCTCTTAGACTTCCTCGCTGGCATCCTAGGAGATGCACTTGCTCGCCGGACCTTCTGGTTCTTCGCGACGATCTTCATCATGATTCTCGCATCCAACTGGATGGGGCTCTTGCCCGGAGTTGGGACCATCGGTTGGTTCCTGTCAGGTGATGGTGTGCAGGCTCACGATACTTTCCGCCCCTTCCTTCGTGGAGGAAACGCCGACCTTAATATGACTGGCGCAATGGCCGTCAGCTTCGCTCTCCTTTGGTTCTACTGGGCCATCACTGAGACCAGCGCCAAGGACTTCGGTAAGCATATTTTCGCTCCAAAAGGTGAATTCAAAGGCTTCATGCTCGTAGGTATGATCGTTATCTTCTTTCTGGTCGGTTTGATCGAGGTCTTCTCCATCGCCCTCCGCCCCGTCGCCCTCATGTTCCGTCTTTACGGTAACGTCTACGCTGGTGAGAACATGCTCGAGTCCATCATGAACCTCGTTCCGGTTCCATGGCTCAAGTGGCTCGCAGCTCTCCCATTCTACTTTCTCGAGTTGCTTGTCGGCCTCATTCAAGCCCTCGTCTTCACTCTCCTCTGCGCCGTATTCCTGAAGCTCATCTGCACGCACGATGACCACGACGAAGAACACGCACATTAAAAATTCACCAACTTTCATTGGCATGACCATGGGTAGATAACCGTGGGTGCCATGATTAACCACCAAAACTAAATACTACTATGTTCAACGAACTCCTCATGTTCCTCTTCGCCGCTGTCGAAGGTAAGCTCCACGTCGGTCTTGCAGCTCTTGGATCCGCGATCGCCATCGGCCTTCTCGGAATGAAAGCAGCTGAAGCTACTGGCCGTAACCCCGGCGCAGCTGGTAACATCCTGACCATTTCCATCATTCTCGCGGCTCTCATTGAGGGCATCGTGTTCTTCGCAATCTTCCTTGTGTAAGTAATTCATCTCAATCGGAGGATTCATTTTGGATCCTCCGATTAGATTTTCTTTCCCTTCTCTCCGAGACTTCTACTTTTTCATTTCTTCATGACCATCGCATCTTTCATCTTGCTCTCCGCTGACGCCGTCGAATCTGGCGATAAATTGGGCGGTATCATTAAGAACTTTGGAGTTCACTGGAGTCTCTTTGTTTCTCAGCTCATCTCATTCTTGATCGTCTGCTTCGTTCTCAAGAAGTTCGCTTACGGTCCTGTCTTAGAGATGCTCGACAAACGCCGCGCCCGTATCGCTGATGGCGAAACTAAGCTGGTGGAGATCGAGAAAAAGCTCGCCGCAAGCGAGACCGAAAAAGCAGCCCTCCTAGAGAAAGCAAACGCAGACGCCAAGCGCCTCATCACCGAAGCCAAGGATAGCGCCGCTGCAATTTCCGAGCAGAAAGCTCAAGAAGCCGTCAATCAGGCTCAAACCATTCTCGCAAAGGCTAAAGAAGCCGCCCAAGCCGAGCGCGCTACTGTCGCTGCCGAGCTGAAACAGCAATTCGGTCGCCTCGTCGTCGCTACCACCTCACAGGTGACTGGCAAGACCCTCGACCAAAACGATCAGAAGCGCATCAATGACGAAGCGGTTCTCAGCATCAACAACTAATTTTCACCTAGCACTCCGATGAAAGTTTCTAAGGTCGCACAAAGCACCGCTCGCCGTATCTTCCGCCTCTGCTCGCAGGGAGGACAGATGAACGAAGAGCACCTACGTCTGGCCATTACGAAGCTCTCGACTGAGAAGCCCCGCGACTACCGTGGCATGCTTCAGGCCCTCCGCCGCCTCATCCGGGCAGCCGTTGCCGAGCGCCAAGTCACCGTCGAAAGTGCTAGCCATATCGACCAGGCCACCATGGTCACTCTTGAGGGTTCCCTCCGTCAACAATACGGGCAGAACCTCACTTTCAATTTCAAAACGACCCCCGAACTTCTCGGTGGTATGCGCGTCCGTGTTGGGAACGATGTCTTTGACGGTTCCGTTAAAGCCCGCCTCCAACGCCTCTCCGACTCCCTCTAAACCTCTTCTTCACTCACTTTCTCACCAATATTTGTTATGAGCACCATCCTCCAGGAACTGGAAGCACAAATCGCGAACGTCTCGACGTCCGTTGAAAAAACCAACATCGGCATCGTCCGTGAAACCGGTGACGGAGTCGCCAAAGTCGAAGGTCTCAGCGACGCACAGCTGAACGAGATGATCGAGTTCCCCGGTGGACTCACTGGTCTCGCCCTCAACCTTGAGGAAGGCGAAGTCGGAGTTGTATTCCTCGGTGATGGAAAGCACATCACGGAAGGCATGGAGTGCCGCACGACTGGCAAGCTCCTCTCGATTCCTGTCGGAGAAAACTTCCTCGGCCGCGTTGTTAATACTCTCGCCGAGCCAATCGACGGAAAAGGTGACATCGCAGCAGCTGCGCAATACCCAGTTGAGAAGATCGCTCCTGGCATCATTAAGCGTAAGTCAGTTTCTGTTCCTCTTCAGACCGGCATCTCATCTATCGATGCCATGATCCCCATCGGCCGTGGCCAACGTGAGCTCATCATTGGTGACCGCTCCACTGGTAAGACGACCATCGCGATCGACACCATCATTTCTCAGTCCAA
>JALZWJ010000261.1 GCA_023300065.1 Akkermansiaceae bacterium | reverse complement strand
GTTGAAAAAGGTCACGCCTATGCCTCGGACGATGGCTCGGTGTATTTTAAAATCTCCTCGTTCTCCGACTATGGAAAATTGTCGCGACTCGAAACCCGAGAGCTGGATCTGGGGCATACGCAAAACGAACGTGCGAGCTCCGACGAGTATGAAAAGGACAACGCGGCGGACTTCGTGCTGTGGAAAAACCGCCGTGAAGAAGATGGTGAGAATTTTTGGGAGAGTCCGTGGGGGCAAGGTCGCCCGGGTTGGCATCTCGAGTGCTCGGCGATGATTTTGAAGTATTTGGGGAAGACCTTCGACCTTCACGGTGGGGGGGAAGACCTCATCTTTCCACATCATGAAAATGAGCTGGCTCAGTCCAAGTGCTCCTGCGGTGGTGAGTTTGCCCGGCATTGGTTTCATGCAGCGCACTTGCTCGTGAACGGGAAGAAGATGTCGAAGTCCAGCGGCACCCTTTATACTCTCTCGGATCTTGCCGAAGAGGGCTGGAGCGCGATGGAGGTGCGGTATGTGTTGATCGGGTCGAACTGCCGGAAGCAGTTGAACTTTACGATGGAGTCACTCCATGCCGCGCGGGAGGCCCTCAACAAATTAGCGAAAGCTGCGAGTGGACAAAGCGCGCCGGGTTACCGTGAACTGAGTAAAGGGGGAGACCTCGGAGTCTTCGCTGGAGCCGTTACGAAACTGAATGAGGACCTTAATACGGCGGGTGCTCTCGGGGAACTTTTTGGAAATCTTAAGTCCGCCTCAAGCGAGGCTGATTGGCGTGGATTCTTTACGGTTCTGGCCGCGCTTGGTTTGGTTTTACCGGAACCTGAAAAGGCCGATGTCCCGGAGGATGTCGCGGAATTGGCAAAGCTTCGCTGGGAGGCGCGGCAGGCGAAGGACTGGGCGGCATCAGATCGTTACCGTGACGAACTCGCGGAGAAAGGCTGGGTCGTAAAGGATGGCCGTGATGGTTACGAGGTCGTGCCAGTATGAAGGTTTGTGTGGCATCACCCTATTCGTTGAGTGAGCTGAAAGGGAACACTGTGACGACTGAGCGGATTGTCGCTCTGCTCCGCGCCAGTGGGATAGCGGCGCGGGGGAGCTATCTCTTTGATGGGGATGAGGCTGATGTCTTGATCGCCTTGCATGCGGTAAAGGGGGCGCCAGCGGTCTTTGAATTCCGTGAGAAATTTCCGGATGGAAAAGTCATCATTCTTATCACTGGAACAGATCTTTACGAGAGTCTTCCCGCGGGGTCTGAGATCGGTGAACGGGCTCTGCGTCTCGCTGATCAGATTGTGGTGGTTCAGGAGGCCGCGATACGGCGGCTTCCAGAAGAGGTGCGGGGGAAGGCCGTTGTGATTCCGGCGAGTCTTGACCCGATCGAAATGAAGTCCCAGGCGAAGGCCCCACCTTTCGTGATCTCCGTGGTGGGACATCCGCGACCGGTGAAGCGGCCTTTTTTGACCATCGAGGCGGTGGCAAAGCACCCCGAATGGACGAACGTGGAAGTTTGGCAAATCGGGGAGGCGCTGGATGAGGAGTCACGGCGCAAGGGTGAGGAGTGGGTGAAGCGGGACTCACGGTATCGTTGGTGCGGAGGTCTGCCGCGTGAGAAGGCGCTGCGGCTGTGCGCTCAGAGCTCGCTCACGATCAACAGTTCTATTTTAGAAGGAGGCGCAAATGCAGTCCTAGAGGCCATGACGATGGGGGTTCCGGTTCTGGCGAGTCGAATCGAGGGGAATGAGGGGCTGTTAGGGAAAGACTACCCCGGTTATTTTGAGGAGGGGGAATTGGAAACTATTTTGAAGTCACTGGTGGAGAGTGAATTCCCTTTGAAACCATGGGTTGATCTGGCTGCGGCCCGTTTGCCTTTGTTCTCCCGTGAGACGGAGTCAACTTCCTGGCTTGAGTTGTTAGAGAGTCTAAATTACTAAGGAACTCCCCCTATGACAGATCTCGTCCGGAACATTTCCCAAATTGGTGAGTACTTTGCAATCGACGGCACCTTTGTGGGTGGTGAAGAAATTGAAAGTGGCCACATTAATACGACTTATTTGGCCTCTTACCAGAATGCAGATGGAGAGGTCTCCCGCTACATTCTCCAGCGGATTAATGAGCATGTTTTCTCTGAGCCACTTGTGGTGATGAAGAACATCGAGCGGGTGACACGGCATATTAACCGGAAGGTCTTCCGAGCGAAGCGGGACTTTGGCGGGCAGACTCTGAATCTCTACCCAGGGCGTGATGGTAAGAACTGTGTCGCAGGCGCGGCAGGTGGGATCTGGCGTTGCTACAATTACATTGAAGGATGCTGCACCTATGATGTGGTGGAGAATACACGCCAAGCCTATCAGGCCGCGAAAGCCTTTGGCGCTTTTCAAGATCTGGTAAGCGATCTGCCGGTGGAGAAGGTCTCGGTCACGATTCCGGACTTTCATAATACCCCAGCACGTTACGTGCGTCTGATGGAGGCGATTAAAAACGACTCTCATGGCCGGGTTGCAGACGTTCAGGAAGAGATCAATTTCATCACGTCCCGGGAGTCCATCACGAGCGTCCTCGTGGACCATCTTAAGGCGGGGCGGCTCATCGAGCGCATCACGCATAATGACACGAAACTTAATAACGTGATGATTGATGAACAGACAGATGAGGCTGTCTGCGTGATCGATCTAGATACCGTGATGCCTGGCTTGGCCCTTTATGATTTTGGCGATCTAGTCCGTGGTGCGACAAGCCCCGTGGAGGAAGATGAGGAAGATGTCTCCAAGGTGGTGATGAGGATGTCGATGTTCGAGGCTCTCTTGGAAGGATACCTTGAGACTGCGAAGAATTTTTTGACTCCTTTGGAGATCGAGCTTCTCCCATTCTCAGCCAAGTTAATCACGATGGAAACGGGGATCCGCTTCCTGACCGATCACTTGGAAGGGGATGTTTATTTCAAGACCCAGCGAGAGGGACATAACCTGGACCGTTGTCGCACGCAGCTGGCTCTTGTGAAGTCGATCGAAGCGCAAGAGGATCAGATGGTCTCTTTAGTAAAGAAGTGGAGCTAAAGGGCGCCTTAAAGATAAATGGAGCTTCCGTTTCGCGCTGCCTCCCATTAGGTCTCGCTCATGTTCAGCGTGAGCGATTTGAGTGAAGAGCAGATTCAGACCATCAAGGATTGGGTTACAGAAGGTGCCCAGATGGCTGATGTGCAGAAGCGTCTGAAGGATGACTTTGGCTTTAATGTGACCTATATGGACACTCGTTTTTTGTCGCTCGATCTGGCGCTAGAGTTTCATGTCGAAGCCGAGCCAGAACCGGCCCCAGAGCCTGAAGTGGTGGCTCCTACCGATGCGGTTCCAGATGAAGCGGCTGCTCCAATGCCAGATCCACTCGCCGTTCCTGAGCCGGATGAGGCAGTCGCGGCAAATGTCAGCGCGACTTTGGATCAAGTGGCCCGCCCTGGGGCGATGGTCAGCGGAACGGTGACCTTTACTGACGGCATGAACGGGACCTGGCTCATCGATGAGATGGGCCGCCCTTCAGTCAATCCCGATCAAGCCGGTTACCAGCCGACTCAGGCTGACCTGATGGCGTTTCAGGAGAAGCTCCGAGTGATGCTGGACGGGCACATGTAGGGGGAGAGATTTAGCTGAAGTTGGCTTACATCGTCATGCCGCCATCGACGGCGAGG
>JALZWJ010000260.1 GCA_023300065.1 Akkermansiaceae bacterium | reverse complement strand
TCAGCAGCCGCCTCAGGGGCTGGAGTTTCCGCAGGCTTCACCTCGGTCTCCTCGTTTTTTTCTTCTTCAGCCATGTTTATGGAATGGAAATTTTTCGGTAATCCTCAGAGAGGCTTTCCTTAGGTAGCAACACCGACAGTGCGACGCTTACCCTTACGAGTGCGAGCATTGGTGCTAGTGCGCTGTCCGCGAACAGGAAGGCCACGCTTGTGACGAATTCCGCGGTAGCAGTTGATGGAGGAAAGGCGCTTCATTTGGCCCTGTTGCTCACGACGAAGATCACCTTCGATGAGGATGCCTTCGTTTTGGATAACAGCTGCGATCTTCACAAGCTGCTCTTCGCTAAGCTCGCCAGTGCGAATGTCAGGATTGACACCAGCGTGGTCGAGGATTTTGGACGAAGTAGAGGGTCCAATGCCGAAGATGTAAGGAAGAGATGCTTCAATACGCTTCTCATTAGGGATGTCTGTGCCGAAGAGTCGTGCCATGATCGTAAATGTTCAGAATTCCCACAGATAATGCCTTTTGCATTCCTGTGGAGACGGGTTCTTTATCAAAGATCACATTGCAGGCAAGAGGAATTCAGCAATTTCGGCGAAGAATCCTCATTTAATTCAGATTCCCTTAGTAAGCCAACGATCCACCCCACTCTCTCAAGCGAAGAATTGGAAGATTTTTCCTCGCTTGAAAAGCTTCGCATCTCACTCCGCATCCTTCATGGTCAGTCCATGACCGAATTAGAAACCGCAGTGCACGCTGCCTATGAAGCCGGCAAATTGCTCCGTGAGAACTTCCATAAACCTAAGCATGTCGATGAAGCCCTGCATCACGACCTCAAGCTCGCCCTTGATAAGGAGTCCCAAGACCTCATCACCGGCATCATTTTAGAAAAACACCCGACCCATGCCATTTACGGAGAAGAAGGTTTAGCGGGAGACCAAAGCTCAAACCACCAATGGATTGTCGATCCGATCGACGGCACGGTGAATTTTTTCTACAATATCCCCCACTTTTGTATTTCGATCGCGAAGCGGGTCGATGGCGAGCTGGTCCTCGGAGTGATTTATGACCCGATGATCAACGAACTCTGGACGATTGAAAAAGGTGGCCAACCACTACTCAACGGGCACCCCGTTGCAGTCAGTGACCGAGATAAATTAGAGGAATCCATCCTCTTTGTCGGTTGCGGGAAAGATGAAGACGCCCTCGCGACCGGCTTGGTAAGATTTAAGAAAGGCTCCCTCAAGGCGCGTAAAATGCGTATGATGGGCTCCGCCGCACTCGGCATGGCTTACATCGCTTGCGGACGACTTGATGCCTATGTCGAAGCCCGCATCTCGCTCTGGGACATCGCAGCCGGTCAGTTGATGATTGAGGCTACGGGCGGACGAGTCGACCTCGTCCCGCACGAGAATAATCCTGACGTCTACTCTATTGTAGCGACCAACGGAAAAATCCCCATCGAAGAAATCTTATGATTCGCTCAGGCATTGGATACGACGTCCACCAGTTTAAAAAAGGCCGCCCACTTATCCTGGGCGGAGTTGAAATCCCACACACTCATGGCTTAGACGGCCACTCCGACGCGGATGTCCTCAGCCACGCTATCGCAGACGCCGTTCTCGGAGCACTGGGATTACCAGACATCGGGTATTATTTCCCACCTGGCGAGGCTTCTTGCAAAGATATCTGCTCGCTTCGGATCCTCGAAAAATGCGCCGCTCTCTGTAAAGAGAAAGGCTACCAACTCATGAATGTGGATTCATCTCTCGTAGCGGAAGCGCCGAAGGTTCTCCCACACGCCGAGGCCATGAAAGAGAACATCGCCAAGGCACTGGGCCTTACCCCTGATCACATCGGCGTCAAAGCCACCACCAACGAGACGATGGGATGGGAAGGTCGCCGTGAAGGTATGGCCGCTTATGCCACGGCTCTGGTCGTGAAAGCGGGGATTTTTGACCGCGCCTAGGTGCATGCGTGGCGGAGACCTCCGGTCTCCCCGCCCATTTCTTCGATTTCTGAAGGGCTTGGGGACCAGAGGTCTCCGTCACGCCACCGTTTGAATTAGAGCGCGAGATCGTAGCTGCGGCCCGTCTTTCCTTCTCGCCAATCCATGAAGGCTTTGTTGACGACAGAGTAGCCACCCACGGTTGGGTAATCTCCCGTGAAATACCAATCGCCGGAGTCGTCCGCATTAATGGACTTATGGAGATTTTCGACAGTCTGATAGATGACCTCAACTTCACCATGCCAGTCGATATCTTCCGGATAAACGATCGCTGCAATTTCCGCTGAGATTTCCTCATTGGTGAATCCCGCATAGAGCTTTGTGACGGCGTTCGTCCGCTCTTCGCGTGGCTTCGCCATCTCTACGAGGCAGTCTTGGTAGACCTCCTCGATGAGAGCTGAATCCCCATTCCGTTCTAAAAGATTAATGGTCGCTTGGAAGGCGATGAACTTGCCCATCTCGGACATGTCGATACCATAGCAATCGGGATAGCGAATCTGCGGAGCGGTCGAGCAGATGATAATTTTCCCAGGCTTGGTGCGAGCGAGGATCTTAAGAATCGACTGCTTAAGCGTCGTGCCACGAACAATCGAGTCATCCAAGATCACGAGATTCCCACCTTCTGGAACGACTCCATAGGAGATATCATAGACGTGAGAGACGAGCTGATTCCGGCTACTTTCTTGAGATATGAAGGTTCGGAGTTTGATGTCCTTGTGCGCAATCTTCTCACCCACGGGCCAGTTACGCAACACGAGTTCATCCAACTTCTCAGCATCCAGTTCACCAGCATTGAGAGAGGTCAGGAGGTCATCATGGACTTGCTTACGGCGATAGAGGCGGAGGCCATCCATCAGGCCATAATACGCAGTTTCGGCCGTGTTCGGGACGAATGAGAAGACTGAATTTTTGTAGTCGTGATCGATCGACTCTACGATCTGATCGACAAGAGCAGCTCCCATCGCTTTACGCTCAGCGTAAATTTCAGGGTCATTTCCGCGTGAGAAATAAATACGCTCAAAGGAGCATGGCTTCGGAGCAACTTTCTCCGCAAAGCGCTCAGACTGATGGTCACCATTATTTTTAATGGTCATCACGGTGCCCGGCTCGAGTTCTTTGACATCCTCTTGATCAGCTTCAAAGACCGTCATAAGAGGGACACGTTCACTTGCGAAGGCGATGAACTCATCCGTCTCGTAGTAATGACACGGGCGGATCCCATGGGGATCACGCATCACGAAGACGTCACCGTTGCCGACGACTCCTGAAATACAATATCCGCCATCCCACCCCTTCGCTGATTCAGCAACGATATGAGCGAGGTTCAGACGAGCCGAAATCTGCTCAGCGGTGTCGTCACCATCGATCCCCTCTTCGTCCCGCAGGGTGTGATAAATGTCGGTATGGGCTTCATCGAGATGAAACCCGATTTCCTCTAAAACAGTCTGGGTATCGGTTCCGAAAACCGGGTGCTGACCACGATCCATCATACGCTGGTTGAGCGCGTTGGTGTTGGTCATGTTGAAGTTCCCCATCACCATCAGGGTGCGCGTTGGCCAGTTGCTGCGGCGCAGGTATGGGTGGCAGGAACCATCATCAAACTGACCCGAAGTTCCATAGCGCAAGTGCCCCATGTAAACGTCACCCGCGAAGTCGAACCGCTTGCGCAGGTCATCAGGATCCTCCTGATCAATGAGCCCCTTACGGTGCTTCTTCGAGAGGTCCTTCAGCTCGGCTCGGAAAATCTTCGCCAAGGCATCCTTCTTAGAATCACGACGCCTAAAGATATACGGCTGCCCAGCTGGCATGCCGATCTTGGCACAGCCAATCCCGACGCCATCTTGACCGCGGTTATGCTGCTTCTCCATGAGGAGAAAGAGCTTATTAAAACCCCAGAGGGCGGAGCCATACTTATCCTGATAATAAGCAAGCGGCTTTTTCAAGCGAACGACGGCAATGCCGCATTCGTGGGTGAGTTTGTCACTCATGATTTAATGGGAAGCTAAGATTGAACAGTTACGGACACCCCGTCACCAGATCGAATTGTGCCGAGAACGACGCCACCAGGTCCCGCCGCACATGCCGCATCAGCGTCATCAGGAGAGACAATGGCAACCCAGCCGATCCCCATGTTGAAGGCATTGAAACGGTCTTGCGGATCAGAGTGAGCGAGGAGCTTTTGGATCGGCTCATTTTCCCAGAATGGAATCGTCAAATCAGCGCCCATTCCACGGAGGAGGCGTTCGAGATTTTCGGGAAGTCCCCCACCCGTGATGTGAGCAAAGGCCCTTGCCCGGATTCCGCCTGTCTTGAAAGCCTTCGTGACGTCATCGTAAAGACGAGTCGGCGCAAGCATCGCTTTGATTTCGTCCGCATTAAACTCAGAACCGTGCTCGGCGAGAATACGTCGGCAGAGGCTCCATCCATTGGCGTGGAAACCATCGGAACCATACCCCACGAGGACATCGCCCTCCGTGATCGTATCCGGCTGAATCAGATCTCCCTTTTCCACCGCACCGATGCAGAAGCCTGAAAGCTCGACAACATCGGCAGGAACCAATCCTGGCATCTCAGCAGTCTCACCACCAGCGAGGATGCAACCGCAGTCTTCGAGGTAATCACACATTCCAGAAATGAGTTTTTTAATACGCTCCGGCTGTAGCTTCTCAATCCCGATATAATCGAGGAACATGAGTGGATCCCCGCCCGTCGTGATGATGTCATTGACACTCATCGCTACGAGATCCTTACCCGCTTCAGCCTCCATTCCGTGCTCCAAAAGAAGCTCCAGCTTGGTGCCCACACCATCACACCCAGTGACGATGACAGGATTTTTATACTCACTTAAATCAAAGGCCGCCGCAAAGAGACCGAATGAATTGTGAAGTTTCCGCTGTTTCTGAGTCCGAGAGACATCTGCCTTAATCTCGTTCACCAGAGCCGCGGCGGCTCTGGTATCAACTCCTGCTTCTTGGTAAGTGACCTTGTTACCCATGCGCTGGGACAGGTTGTAAGGCCCACGCGCAAATCGTCACGTCTTTTTCCTGTTCATTTATTCAAGGAAGGTGAAAATCGAATAAACCAGTGGTTTTAAAAGTCTACTAAGTCAATGAAAGCAATGATCCTCACCCTCGCGCTCCTCCTTCCAGTGGACGCCGCTCCTGATTGGTTTCAGGAGGTCAACATCCCTCAGAGCGCTCCTCTCACGCAAATTTCACCGACTAAACTCACCTACTCAATGACTTGGAACGGTCGCTTAAAGGCAGGGGGCTTTGACATCCTCTTTGGAGAAAAGGACCCACGCTACCCGAAGCACTTCCTCGTTCGCTCTCATGGCGGCAGCACCGGGTGGGCGCACGCCCTCTATCCTTTCAAATTTAACTACACCGCTTTCCTTAATCCCAAAACTCTTCGACCCATCCTTTTTGTCGGCACCGAAACCGAACGAAAGAAAGTCGACACCCTGCACTTTAACTTCAACTCGAGAGGAGTCACGGGCACCGAGAAGAAAATCAGAAAGGGCGTCACTAAGACCAAGAATAAAAGCTTCGCCTACCCACATTCGCTAGACCTCTTCAGCGGCCTGCTCCAGATCCGCAGCATGCCTTTAGAGAATGGCGACACCGTCGTCATGCCCTTTCACCCTGTCGCCACCCCATACCTCGCCAAGATTAAGGTCCTAGGCCGTGAGACCCACATGGGCCGTGCCTGCATTAAACTCGATATCGGTCTCGAAAAGATCGACGACGATCTCTCCCTCAAGCACTACAAAAAGCTCAAAACCTCCACGGTCTGGCTCTCCGATGACACCTGGAGAGTCCCTGTCGAAATCAAAGCCAAAGTCTTCGTCGGTGACGTGCGCATCTTCCTCACCAAGCACGAGAGCTTGTAGGACCACCTCCCTCCAAGAGGATCAAGCTAGGTCTCTAAACCAACACAAAAAACGACCGGCCCTCTTGCGAGAACCGGTCGTTTTGAAATCTTCTAAAAGAACGCGGATTTACTCCGCTGCCTCTTCAGCAGTGTCCTCGATATCCGCGTCATCGACGAGGTTCTCAAGATCAACCCACTCGATGTAAGCCATCGGTGCGGAGTCACTGACACGCGGCCCGAGCTTTGTGATGCGGCAGTAGCCGCCTGGGCGATCACCCACGACAGGAGCGACGACGTCAAAAAGACGCTTTACGCTCTTGGCTTGGCGGAGGAAACGGAAAGCCATGCGGCGGGCATGCACTCCGTCCTCTTTCTTAGTCAAAGTGATCAACTTCTCCGAGATAGGACGAAGAGCCTTGGCTTTGGCGAGGGTGGTGCGAATGCGACCGTGCTCGATGAGAGCGCAGGCTTGGTTGGCAAGTAATGAACGACGGTGGCCGTCTTTGCGCTGGAGTCGGACAGTTTTCTTACGATGTCTCATCAGTTTATTTCTTTCTTAAAGTGTAGGGTTAGGGACGACCGTTTATTGGTCGAGGTTTTGAGCGATGAGGTCGGCAAGACCGACAGGAGCTTCTTCTTCCACACCGAGGCGAGGAGCAGCAGCAGGAGCACCGAGAGCAGGTCCGCTCAGCAGTGATGGATCGAGGTTCATTCCAAGTCCGAGTCCAAGCTCTTGAAGCTTGTCTTTGATCTCGTTCAGAGACTTCTTACCGAAGTTACGATACTTAAGCATTTCTGCCTCGGTCTTCAGCGCGAGCTGACCAACAGAGGTAATGTTCGCGTTGTTGAGGCAGTTCGCGGCACGAACGGAAAGTTCGATTTCGTTCACACTCATGTTGAGGAGCTTTTTAAGAGCGGCATTTTCCTCAGACTGCTCAGCAGGTGCTTCCTCGAAGCCGACTGCATCATCATCATAGTTAACGAAGACGTCGAGGTGGTGACGAAGAATCGCAGAGGCTTGCAAGAGAGCATCGTGTGGCTCAATGCGGCCATCAGTCCAGATGTCGAGGACGACCTTGTCGAAGTCAGTAATCTGACCAACACGAGTCGCGCCAACTGAATACTTAACGCGGGAAACTGGGGAGAAGATAGAATCGATTGCAATGACGCCGATTGGGGCACCTTCGCGCTTGTTCTCGTCGCCGGTCTTGAAACCACGTCCCACTTGAACCTCGATCTCTGCATCAAACTTCACCTTCTTATCGAGGGTGCAGATGACTTGGTCCTTATTCACGACTTCGTAAATGTTGTCCTCTTGGATATCACCAGCAGTGATGACACCCGCCTTCTCGACTTTAAGAGTGAGAACGCGTGGCTCTTTCGCATGAGCGATGAACTTCACCTTCTTGAGATTCAGGACGATGTCGGTGACATCTTCAATGACTCCGGGAAGAGTCGCAAATTCGTGTTGAACTCCGGCAATGCGCACAGAGGTAATCGCAGCACCTTCCAATGAGGAAAGGAGCACACGGCGAAGAGAGTTGCCAATGGTGTGGCCGAATCCTTGCTCGAATGGCTCAGCCGTGAATTGGCCGTAATTATCGGTCGCAGTCTCCTCATTTTTGATAAGGCGACTTGGGAGCTCGAAGCGGTTCAGTTTGACGGCTCCTTCTTTCTCTTCAACTTCAGTATTTTCTTCTGACATGGTAATAATTGGTTGCCGGGTTTCCCTCTCACGAGTGAGGCATCCATTAGGATAACCACAGAGGACCTACGGCGATTTCAAAGACTCGCGGAGGCGGAAAGGACCAGTTAAGGGCGCCGGATGCAATCCTTTTTCTTTCGATATCCGAAATATTTCCGCTTTCTTGCCCAAAAACGACATGTAATCCCGAAAAACTGGATTAAGTAAATTCAAATTCACTGCTTCAGATGACGTCCCGTAAGAACCTCACTCGCTTCACCTATGAGACCGCTGCCTTCGAGGGCTGGCGACTCTGCATCAGCCGTGCCGGCACCACTTTCACAAAATATTTCTCAGACCGCGACCATGGGAGCGGTAAAAAATCGCTCCTCGTGGCCGAAGAAATAAAAGCACAGCTTTTGTTTCTGGTCGACAATTCCCGACGCGTGAATGGTAAACTCAGCAAGACCACGATCCGAAAGGTCGATCAGTTACTCAAGAACTCCTGACTCTCATTTCTCTCACCATGTCTCAACGATTCTCCCGCGCCATCCATTGGTTCCGCCGTGACCTCCGCCTGACCGATAACACCGCCCTAAATGCCGCACTTTCAGACTCGCCCGAGATCATCCCCACTTACATTCTCAGCGATTGGAAAAAAAAGCACCTTTGGACCGGTGAGAAACGCCAAAAATTCCTCTGCGACTGCCTCGCATCCCTTTCCGGAAACCTCGCCCACCTAGGCGGAGCCCTCATCATCCGCCAAGGCGATGCCGTCGCGGAGCTCCTAAAATTAGTCGCAGAAACCGGAGCAGAGGCCATTTATCTCAATCAAGATGTCGACCCATTCGGTCAAGCGGTCGAGGCGAGACTCAAGGCCGAATCTCCCGTCCCCGTTTTCACCTATCAAGACGCGGCCCTCCATCACGTCGAAGAAATCCTCAAAGACGACGGCACTCCCTACCGCGTCTACACCCCATTTTCAAAACGCTGGCTCCCCTTGGAAAAAAGGAGACCCACCGGTGCCCTCAAGGAGATCAAAACACCCACAGGAATCCCATCACTTCCCCTCCCCACCCTCGCGACTTGGGAACTGGAAGACACCGGCTGCGAGATCCTACAAGGAGGAGAAAAAGCGGCCCGCCAACGGATGAAGGAAGCCTTGGCAGGGCGCATCAGCACCTACGATGACACCCGCGACACCCCCTCCGTCCTCGGAACCAGCCGGATCTCCCAAGACCTCCGCTGGGGCACCCTCTCGATTCGCGAACTTTACCACAAAGCGCTAAAATGCGGATCGGAGCAATACCTCAAGGAACTGGCGTGGCGGGAGTTTTACTTTCAGATCCTGCACCATTCTCCTGAGATTCTTGAACTGGAGTTCAAGGCGGATTGGCGAGGCCTCCCATGGGATGAACCGGGCGCGCAGTTCGACGCATGGAAGACCGGCCAAACCGGCTTCCCCATCATCGACGCCGGAATCCGCGAGCTTTTAAAAACCGGCTTTATGCACAACCGAGTGCGCATGATCGTGGCAATGTTCCTCACAAAAGACCTCCACCTCGACTGGCGACTCGGCGAACAATTTTTCGCCCAGCACCTACTCGATGGCGAAATTGCCTCAAACAACGGAGGCTGGCAATGGAGTGCCGGAACAGGAGCCGACGCCGCCCCCTACTTCCGGATTCAAAACCCCTGGTCTCAGACCAAACGATTCGACCTCCAAGGAGACTACATCAAGCGCTGGGTGCCCGAGCTCTCCGCCTGCCACCCGAAGCTCTTCTTAGAACCCTCAGCTGATGGCTCCTCCATCGCGCCCGGCTACCCCAGCCCAATCGTGAATCATAGTGACGAGAGAAACCGCACCCTCGCGATCTTTAAAAAGCATCGCAGCGAGCAGAGCTAACTCACTCTTTCTTCAGCTCTTTCAGCACTTCTCCGAGTTCCTTGGCAGGAATCGCGAATGCCTCGACTCGGTTCACCGCCGCGATATTCATCCCCACAAATTCCCCCTCAAGAGTAAAGAGTGGCCCACCCACCGTGCGACGCGTCAGCCGCGTCTCATGCTGGATGACCATCGGAAAACCGATGCGTCGCGCGGACTGCTTGGCCGCACCTCCACTCAATTGATCATTCCGACTCAGCACCGGCGGATAGAGTTTATGACGAGCCATCATCTCGACCTCGACCTCCAAGCTCTCCTCACCCCGTTTTAGCTTCAGTTGTATAAGCTCACCCAGCGATTTCCCCCTGAGATGCTCGATAAAGTTTTCCCGGTCCTTGATCTCAATACCGTCCACGATCTTCAGATGATCACCCTCCTTAATCCCAGCTTTTTCAGCCCCAGACCCCTCCGCGACCGTGCCCACCAAAAGAGCATCGTCCTTCATACTTAGGCCCACGCCCAACACCGCAGGCGTTCCACCCGGGATCTCCCGTTTATTCGCACTCACGATCCCTGGCTGAGGGCGGCGAAAGCGCCTTTCGGTCGCGCCGTTGGAAACCAGCCAAGTCCCGTGCTCGACTTCATCAACATGGCTCAAGTTTACCGCTCGTAACCCTTCTGCCTCGATCTTCACCAAGGCAACATCCCAAGTGTCATTCCGGGCCAGCTGTTCCGAAACGCGATACTTTTTCGTTCCCACTCGGATGTGATAATCCTTCACCTCATCCAGCTCGCTCGCCTTCGTCAGGATCAAGCCATTCGCGCCCACCACCGTGCCATAAAGAAACGGACGTGAGGTTTCATTATTATAAAAAGCCGCGCTGCTCTCCTGCAATGAGACCTGCACCGGAGCCAAGGCCTTTTGGATCAAAGCGCCATTCTTTCGTTTCTCGGATGGTAAAGTATTGGCCGAGGCCGAGGCCGCACCAAACGCCAACAGCGCCAAAAATAAGGTTAGGGTAATTGCCTTCATGGTCTCTCTCCTAATGTTAAAGTCTCCTCTTTTGTCTCCTCGCCGCTGATCCAGATCAGGGCCAGCTTATCGCCCACTCCTAGCTCCGCTAGCTTGGCCGCCAAAACATCTTTCGTCGCGGCCTCTCCCGCAATTTTCGTGATCCTGTCCCCCACTTTCAATCCCGCCTTACTCGCCACCCCATCGGGAAAAAGCTCAGTCACCATCAAGCCCTCTTCGGCATCCTGCTCCACCAAAATCCCCAGAAAACCACTCCCCGGCACCACCTTCTTCGCAAAGGCTCCCTCTCCGATAAACTGACTTTCCTTCAGCTCATCCCAGTGACTCTGAAACTCTCTTACAGGAACATGCTTACTATCCTCCAGAGACTTTCCCACTCGGCTATGAATCCCGATCAACTGCCCCTCCAAATTAAAAAGAGGCCCACCCGAATCCCCTCCGATCAACAGGCAGTCGGATTGAATCGTAGACTCAGAATCTAACACCAGTCGCCCGACCCGGACATTCACGCCACGCTCTTTATCAAAGCCCCCAGAGTGCCCCAGCGAAAAAACCCAGTCACCCAGTTCGGAGCAGTCTTCCTCATCCACCTCCACAAAAGGCAAAGGCCCCTCGTCCACAATCTGCAGCATCGCCGAATCCGTCTCAGAATTCAGCCCGAGCGACATCCCTTTTAGCTCGCGGCCATCCTCCATGATCACCTTCACCTCCTGCCCCACCTTCCCCGTGACATGCGCCGCAGTTAAGACTAGGCCATCAGCGCTAATGATCACCGCGCTGCCTGATCCGCCCCCTATTTCTAAGCACACCGTGGCAGCTCGCGCCCGCTCTAGGTTTTTTTGCAAAGCCGCCTGGATCGCCCTGAAGTCATCGAGAGTTGCCGGGACTTCCTTATCATTAAGAGCCGGCCGACCAGCCTCACTCACCAGAGGAAGCAGAAAGAAAGCGGTCGCCAAGAAGCTGCTAAATCTCATTGAGGGGAGCTTAAATTGCCACCGAACAGAAGGCAATGGGCAAAGGAGAGTGAAAGATAAAAGCCAAACTCTAGGACTTTATTTTGAAAAAAATAAAGGTCCGGCTAACGCTCACAGGAACCCCCGAACCTGTATAGGATGAACAGCCAGCCGAACCTAAAAGTAAAATCTTTGGTTTCAACACTCTCCGTATGCGACACTCTCCGATCCCCCACAAGTTTAAATAAATTTATTTACAATATCACGGCCAACTTAATCGCTTGTAAGCGACTCATCTAAAGTGCGCTCAACGATTTCAGAGTGACTCGAATCATAGATATATCTCCCCCACTAAACTGATTTACGCACATTTTCGATAATGGCCCACCCGCCTCCTTTGCGACGTCGCTTCTTCGCTTCTTCGCGCTTCACC
>JALZWJ010000259.1 GCA_023300065.1 Akkermansiaceae bacterium | reverse complement strand
GAATCAGCCCTCATCGCAGAGCATGCCCAGTGGGCCATCGATGAGATTTTAACGCCGCCCCTCGAAGGCGCGCGATAGGGTCAGCTCATCCGCATACTCTAACCCGCCACCAGCAGGGAGCCCTTGAGCCAAGCGCGTGATCGTGCAGCCAGTGGAGGCTAGGACTTCGCCAAGATAATTTGCCGTCGCCTCCCCTTCAACATCAGAGCTCGTGGCAAGGATCACTTCCGTCTCGGGATGTTCACGAACCCGGCGCACCAATTCACCAATGCGGAGATCCTCAGGCCGCACATCATCGAGCGGCGAGAGCTTCCCGCCAAGGCAATGATAGATCCCACGAAAAACGCCAGAGCGCTCGATGGGCAGGACATCAGTCGGCTGCTCGACAACACAGAGAAGATTCAGATCCCTTCCCTGCTCGCTGCAAACTGCGCAACCGGAATGCCCCGTAAAAAAACCACAAGTGGGGCAGGCTTTGACCACCTCATGGCACTCCTGCAGAGCACCGGAGAGTTCCATCGGAGAGGCCTTAGGGTTTTGTAGCAGATGCACCGCGATGCGCTCCGCACTGCGGGGACCGACTCCCGGGAGCCGCTTTAACTCAGCAACAAGCGTCCGGACCTCGGCGGGGTATTCAATTTTTGCCATCAGCGCGAGGTTGAGTTCTTTTCATCGGCAGGCTTCCTGCGAGAGTAATGACATTTTCCGCTGGAGTCTCCACCACTCCCTCACACGGCATCCGATGAGTATGTGCATAGATGGAGGCAGAAAACCACGCCCATATAACGGTGAGAATCATGCCGAAGGGCTTCCAAAAAATACCCCAAACCGCAAAAGTAGGAATGAGCGTAAGGGTCAGAAGAAGCGCCGAAATGCCAATGACACCACGCTTCCCCGCACCCGGAGTGCCTAAAATCGCAGCAACCAGCCCAAAAGAGGCTGCGGCGGCAATCAAAATCCCGGTCATGCCAGGGAGGCCCATTTCTGACTGAATGACTAGCCCCCCGCTTTTCCAGAGCCCCCGCAAGGCATCCGTAACACCATAAAACGCACCCATCACCTCAGTCGCAACGCCTAGGAGAAGCGACACGAATCCGAAGATCATTAAAGGGGCCGGAAAATGGCCGGTAGGTTTCACTGGTTGAGTCATGGGCGACGGGGTGGAAGTAGCAAAAACCTCACTGAGAAGAAAGCCAATAGGTCTCACCGCCAGCCGAGACGCCAACCTAATTGGCAGGAACACTCCGTCCTTCGTCTTTATATTTCTTCAGCAGCGTTTGCAGAGCTTTGACGACCGCAGGGTTCTCTCCGCTCATATTCCTCGTCTCACCGGGGTCAATTTCCAGATCGTAGAGTTGGATTTCAGGGAGCTTTGCATAGCTCTTTTTATTCTTTGGTCGAGGGGCACTCCAACCTCCCGAATGTGGAGCCTCGATCAACTTCCACTTCCCTTGCCGAATCGCAAAGGTTCCATCGATCGAGTGATGAATCGTAGCCTCACGAACTGGCTTCATCGCAGTCCCCATCAGATTTGGCAGCATACTTACGGAATCTTCCCCCGCATCTACCGGCAACTTGGATTCCAAGACCTCCGCCATCGTCGCCAGCATATCGGTCAGACAGGTGGTATCATCACAGATCGTCCCCGCCTTCACCCGCTCCGGCCAACGCACGAGAAAAGGAACCCGGTGGCCGCCTTCAAAGATGTCAGCCTTGTGTCCACGGTAGACAAAACTTGGGTCGTGCCCTTGGGCCTCCAACTCCTCAAAATCAGCCTCAGGCGAGCAGCCATTATCACTCGTAAAAATGAGCATCGTGTCCTGATCAACCCCCGCCTCCTTCAAGGCATGGAGGACTTGCCTCACCGTATCATCGGTCATTGTCACAAAATCGGCATATGCGCTCTCCATCCCACTTCTCCCCCTAAACTCGGGAGTCGGCAAGACTGGGGTGTGCGGTGAAGGAAGCGCGAGGTAGAGAAAAAATGGCTCCTCCTTCTTCGCTTGCTCCTTGATGTATTTTACCGCGCGGAGAGTCAGATTTGGGAGCACATCCTCATGATCAAAATCATCTGCAGTCGGACCATTTCTCCACCAGCCATTCTTAGTGTCTTTTTTTAATCGCCCCGTTTCCTTGGTGGGCACGGCAGTGGGCATGCCATTTTCAACCCACACGTAGGGAGCCATATCGAGCGACCCACAATGGCCGTAAGAATAAGTAAAGCCCTTCTCTTTCGGTCCATTTTGAATCGGTTTAGAAAAATCGACTTCTTCTTGCGCCTTCCCATTCTTGGCCCAGTCCCATCCAAGGTGCCATTTCCCAATAAAGGCCGTGTGGTATCCATGGCCCTTGAGAAAAGAGGCCACTGTCATACGACCATCCTCAATCAGATGCTTAGAGTATCCACCAAGAACACTGCGCTTCAACCGGGAACGGAAAGCGTAGCGACCAGTCAAAACCCCATAACGAGTCGGGGTGCAAACAGCCGAGTTCGAATGCGCATCTGTAAAAATCATGCCCTCTTTCCCCATCTCATCCGCCCCAGGGGTGGCGATTCTGCCCTCAGGATTACAGATTTTCAAATCCCCATAACCTAGATCATCGGCAAGAATATAGACGAGGTTCGGCTTGGCCGCCGCGAGCGGCAGAAGGGAAAGCAAGAAGAGCGCGGTAGTTTTCATAGTACGAGATTCACAAGAGAAGATGTTAATTCAGGCCGGTAATTTTGAGTGATTGAGCAAAGGCTAGGCGCTCTCACAACACTCAATAGTCGTGCCGACATTGAACCGACTGAAATCATGCAGCGCGAACTTTTTCTGTTCATGACCCGCCTCATCAACCCCCTCGCTTTTGACGCATCCCACAATCTGAATGACAACTTACATCGCTTCATTCAGAAATCAGATTTTAAGTTGCCGGATCGCTTACAGCTACCCATCTTGCTTCTTTCATTCTTATAAAACTAATGCCCACCTATCTCACACCACTCTTCGGAGTCATCGGCCTCGTCCTCTCAGCCCTCATCTTCTTTAATATTAAAAAACAAAATGCCGGCGGCGGCAAAGCTGAGAAAATATCCATCCAAATTCAGAAAGGAGCGATGGTCTTCATGACCAGAGAGTTTAAACTTATCGCCCTCTTCGCCATTGTCCTCGGCGGTGCCCTCTTCCTCTTCCAGAACAAAGAATACGGTGGCCCTCAGACCGTGGCTTTCTTTATGGGCTGCCTCGCCTCTTCTGCAGCAGGATTCATCGGCATGAAAACAGCCACCCTCGCCAACGTCCGCACCTGCATTGCAGCGAATGAAAAAGGCGCTTCCAAGGCTCTCAAAATCGCCTTCTCTGGTGGTGCCGTCATGGGCCTCACGGTCGCCGCGATGGGCCTCCTCGGACTCGGCTCCCTCTTCTGGATTTTCAAAGGACACTCGCACCTTCCCGAAATCCTCGAAGGCTTTGCCATGGGCGCCTCCCTCGTCGCCCTCTTCTACCGCGTCGGCGGTGGTATTTTCACCAAAGCCGCTGATGTCGGAACAGACCTCGTAGGAAAAGTTGAAGAAGGCATCCCCGAAGACGACCCCCGCAACCCCGGTGTCATCGCAGACAACGTGGGTGATAATGTCGGCGATGTCGCAGGCATGGGTTCGGATATTTTTGAATCCTACTGCGGCGCACAAATCGCCACCATCGCGATCGCTTCCGCAGCTGCTGCCGCAGCCGCCGCGGGAGGCACCGACTATGCAGCCTCCATGGGAGCCTCGACCGAAATCCTCCTCCAACTCCCCCTTATCCTTACCACCGTCGGCATCGTCTGCTCTGTTCTGGGAATCCTCATGGTCAACCTCTTCGCGGATAAAGACCCCGCACAATCTCTCCGTTTTGGCACCATCGGAGCTGCCGTGCTCTTCATCATCGCCTCCTTCGGAGTCACTGCCTTTTTCGACGTCAGTAGCGGGTTAGCCCTCGCCGTCCTCTGCGGAGCAGTCGGTGGAGTTCTCATCGGCCTCATCACCGAGCACTACACCGGTGGTAAGCCCGTCCGAACCATCGCCAAGCAAGGCGAAACCGGTGTCGCTACCCTCGTCATCTGCGGACTCTCTGTTGGACTCCAATCCGTCGTCTTGCCCATCCTCACCATCGCAGCCACTCTTTATGGATCTTACGAATTTGCAGGTCTCTACGGCGTAGGTCTCGCCGCTATCGGAATGCTCGGCACCGTCGGCATCACCATGGCGATCGATGCTTACGGTCCCATTGCGGACAACGCAGGAGGCATTGCCGAAATGGCCGAGATGGGTGAAGAAACGCGCAAAATTACCGACTCGCTCGACGTCGTCGGGAACACCACCGCCGCTATCGGAAAAGGTTTCGCAATCGGAGCCGCCGGACTCGCGGCCCTCGCCCTCATCACCGCATTCATCCAAAAAACCGGAATCTCACTCGACCTCGCTTCACCTGATGCTCTCCGCTACTTCTTCGTCGGCCTCCTCATCGGTGGAGCCGTCCCCTTTTACAATGGAGCCCTCACGATGGACGCCGTTGGTAAAGCCGCCGGTAGTATGATCGAGGAAATCCGTCGTCAATTCAGAGAAGAACCCGGCATCCTAAAAGGCACCGTCGAGCCCGATAGTAATCGCTGCATCGACATCGCGACTAAGGCCGCGACCCGCAGCATGATCGGACCCGCTCTTCTCGCCGTGGGCACTCCCCTCGTCGTAGGATTTGGCTTCAATCTCATCGGCCCAGAAGGTTCCCAAGCCGGAGCCAAAACTCTCGCCGGTTGCCTCATCGGCGCCCTCCTGGGTTGCGTCCTCCTCGCCCTCTTCATGTCCAATGCCGGTGGAGCATGGGACAATGCCAAAAAGCACGTTGAAAATGGCAACAACGGCGGAAAAGGATCCTCCACCCACGAAGCCAGCGTCGTCGGCGACACCGTCGGTGATCCCTTAAAAGACACCTCTGGTCCCTCCATGAATATCCTCATCAACGTCATGGCCATCGTCAGCCTAGTCATCGCTGGGCTCCTTTAGCAGATCTGACTTCTACGCCATCGGAGCGAATAAACCTCACCCCACGCACCGCGTGGGGTTTTTCATGCCCATACGCCTCATCATCATGAGGCGAAACACCAGCCCCTATACCTCAATGGCCTTCCCTGCTTCCGGCACAATGACTCGGTCTTCAATTCCTCGCCTCTTTGCCTCCTCCAGCAGTCTCTCGATTGGCTCTTCAGGTGGTTCATTCCCCAGCGGAAAAGTCCCATAGTGCATCGGAATCATGAACTCCGCCCCCAGATCTTCAAAAGCCTGCAATGCCTCCTCTGGATTCATATGCACATCCCGCCCGCTCGGCGCATCGTAAGCTCCGATGGGTAACATCGCGAGACAGATATCCTCCTTCTCGCCGATCTCCTTAAAGCCCGAAAAATAAGCACTATCTCCACAGTGAAAAACCTTCCGCGAACCAGACTCCACAAAAAAACCACCATAATTCCGATTCACATCAGCACCATACCTCGCCCCCCAATGGTGACACGGCGTATGCACCACTCGCATTCCCCCGATCTCTCGTTCCTCCCACACCTTCATCTCCAACACCCCCGTAAATCCTAACCTCTTAACCAAACTCCCACTCCCCTGAGGAACCACAACTCCCTCATTCGAGCAAATCTCTCTCAGAGACTTCTTATGCAGATGATCAAAGTGCGCGTGCGACACCAAAACTAAATCCAATTCCGGCAAATTCTCCAACTCCAAACCCGGTTCGACTTGCCGCTTCACCGGACCATGAAAATTTGCCCAATTCGGATCAAAAATCACAGTATGACTCCCGAATTGCACTAAAAAAGAAGCATGCCCAATCCAAGTCGCACGGATCCCCCCCTTATCCGGCGGAGTTAAAATGGCCGCCTTCGTCGTCCCCTCCCGCTTCTTCAGTAACTGAGGCAAAAGCCGATGCCGCCAAAAGACGTAGTTACGTCCCGGCCAACCCTTTTTAGGCTTCAGTCCTGAATTGCGGTCCTGATGCTCCATTCCTCTTAAGAAAGGCTCTTCGTAATCTCATCCGCCCAATGTTTCGCCAACCCAGCATAATCCGTATTTCCCTCCACATAAGTAATTCCACGCGACACATTAATCACACTCGCAGCGTCCCGTCCACTTCCCTTGAGTGAATCCAAAGATCCACCCTGCGCCCCCAATCCAGGAATCAAAAGCGGCACATCTGGTAAATTTGCCAGCACATCCCCATCCGCATTCGTCAGACCTACCACCAACCCAGCCGTCGTCTTCTTCCCCTCAGCCTTCGCTCTTTCACAAAGCTCACCGACCCGTTCAAAGAGCGCCTTCCCCTCGCAATCACGTCGTTGAAAATCAGCACTTCCTGGGTTCGAGGTCACCGCAAGTAAATAGACTCCCTTCCCTTCCCAATCCAAAAATGGCTCTAACGTATCATAACCCAAAAACGGATTCAGCGTCACCGCATCCACCCCCCAATTCTCAAAGTAACTCCGCGCATAATATTTCTGTGTCTCACCAATATCACTCCGCTTCGCATCCAGAATCACAGGAACCTCCTTCGGCATCTGATCGAAAAGCTGATCCAAAATCTCCACCCCACGCAGCCCCATCGCCTCAAAATAAGCAATATTCGGCTTAAAGGCAGCCGCATATTCAGCAGTCTCACCCACCACACGGCGCAAGAACTCCGCAACTCCATCGATCCCACCTTTCGTCGAATCTGGGCGTGGATCCAAGCCCACACAAAGAGCGGATCCAGTCGTTTCAAGGCGGGCCTTCAGGCGTTCAGCATAAGTCATAATGTGGAGTCTAACTCTCCGCCTTCTTGACGCAAGCCACTCGTCTCTCAACTTCCTCCATAGCCCGCTTTCGCCGCAAAAAAACGCCTCTCCAATAACCGCCAAAACCCAATCAAACCAGCCACCGCCATGAGCCCGAAATTCGAAGCGATCTTAAATGGAAAATTGGTCGGACTCTCAGAAGCCCCATGGCAACCGCAATTTAGATCCACAATCCCACGCTGCCACGCATCTCCCAACGCTAAATTAAAGGAAACTAACATCCCCACCAAAATCAAAAGGCCTGCAACCTTGCCTAATCTCGTAAGAAGCGCAGCTCCTGCAAAAATCTCAAACCACGGCAAACTGTAGGCAATCATCGCATCCATCGGAGCTGCGAAAAAATTTCGCTGCTCCCCACCAAACGTCACCACCCATTCCAATTTAAA
>JALZWJ010000258.1 GCA_023300065.1 Akkermansiaceae bacterium | reverse complement strand
GGTCACGGATCGATGTTTATCTACAGCTGGCTCCACCTCGCTGGATTCAAGGTCACCGGCCAGGATGTCGCGGACTTCCGTAAGCTCCACTCCATCACTCCGGGTCACCCTGAGTTTGATGAGACCGAAGGCGTGGAGGCTACCACTGGCCCCCTCGGTCAAGGCGTGGGCAATGCCGTCGGTTATGCTCTCTCCGGAAAGCGTGCGGCAGCCCGTTTCAATACCGCTGATCACACCATCTTCGACCACCACGTGGTCGCCCTCGCGGGTGATGGATGTCTTCAGGAAGGTGTCGCGCAGGAGGCCATCGCCTTTGCCGGTCAAAACAAGTTGGATAACCTCGTCCTCATTTATGATTCAAACGACGTCACGCTCGATGCGATGGCTGACGTGACTCAGTGCTGGGATTCTGAAAAATACTTCGAGTCTCTCGGTTGGAATGCGGTGACGGTCGACGGTCACGACATGAATGCCTTCCTCGATGCTTTCAATGCCGCCAAAGCGAGCAGCGGAAAGCCTTCCATCATCATCGCTAAGACCGAGATCGGCCGTGGCATCCCACAAGTCGCTGGCACTGCTTCCGCTCACGGAGAAGGTGGCGCGAATTTCTCCGAAGAAGCCCGCAAGGGACTCGGACTTCCTGACCAGACCTTCTATGTGTCAGACGAGACTAAGGCTTACTTCACCGCACAAACAGAGGCGAAGGTCACAGCCTTCAACGAGTGGCAAGCCACTTACGATGCCTGGGCTGCTGCGAATGCAGACTTGGCGAGCGAGTTAGAAGACTCCGTCGCTAAGGTGGTGCCGACTAATCTCTCCGAGCAGATTCCTGAGTTCGCTGCTGACTACGCCGATGCCACTCGTGGTGCAGGTGGGGTTGTCATCAACGCTGTCGCTAAGGCGATGCCTTCCGTCATTACCGGATCGGCTGACCTCTACGGCTCGACCAAAAACTACCTCAAGGAGCAGGGCGACTACTCCGCGGCGAATCCAACTGGACGTAACATCTGGTTCGGAATTCGTGAGCACGGCATGGGCGCGATTTGCAATGGCGTGGCATACGATGGCCTCTTCCGCATCAGCGGCGCGACCTTCTGTGTCTTCGCGGACTACCTCCGCCCCGCGATCCGGATCGCCGGTTTGGCCAAGCTCCCCGTCACTTACATCTTCACGCACGATTCCGTCGGAGTCGGTGAAGACGGCCCAACCCACCAGCCGGTGGAGACCGTCAGTGGCCTGCGCGTCATTCCAAATGTCGACGTCATCCGCCCGGGTGATCAGGAAGAAGTGGCCGGTGCCTGGATCTGTTCCATGGAGCGTCTCGATGGACCGACTGCCCTGATCCTGAGCCGTCAAAAGGTTCTCTCACTCAACGACTACGCGTCCGCGCAGACTCGCCGTGATGGAGTTGCCAAAGGTGCTTACATCCTGAAGAAGGAAGAAGGCGCACTGGAGTGCATCATCCTTGCGACCGGTTCTGAAGTGGAAGCCGCCCTCACTGCCGCTAAGGAAATCGGAGCCGGAGCCCGCGTGGTTTCTGCCCCGTGTCTGGAGCGCTTTGACCGTCAGTCCGCTGCTTATAAAGAAGAAGTTCTCCCAGCATCCTGCACCAAGCGTGCCGCGATCGAAGCGGGCGTGAGTGGACTCTGGTATAAGTATGTCGGCCTTGAAGGCAGCGTGGTCGGGATCGACCGCTTCGGCATCTCCGCTCCCGGAAATGTCGTGATGGACGAGTTGGGAATCAACCCAGCGAGCCTCGTGAAAGCGCTCAGCTAATCGCGCGATTCTATTTTCAAAAGCCTCCACTCGTTTTCGAGTGGGGGCTTTTTTTTGTGGCTGGTTATTTCGGCGATACTACTTCCCGGCAATCATACCCGGTCGGCTCTTGGAAGATTCTGAGGCCGAACTCTGAGGCCACCGCGTAAAGGTGGTCGAAGATATCGGCCTGGATGCTCTCGTAGGCATTCCATTCCTTATTTGCGCTGAAGCAGTAGATCTCGATCGGCAGGCCGCGCCCCTCGGTGGCAAGTTGGCGGACCAGCAGAGTCATCTTCTGATTGATGTCTGGGTGGGCCTTGAGATACGCCTCAATGTAGGCGCGAAAGGTCCCGAGATTAGTGAGCCGTCTCCCGTTCACCCGGTTACTGAGACGGGAGTTGTCGATTTTAGAATTGGCCTGCTCGACTTCCTTTTCTTTGGCATCGAGGTATGCCGAGATGTGCTCGATCTCTCGGAACCCTTCGAGCATCTGCTCGTCGCAAAGACGGATCGAATTCGTATCAATTTGGAAATTTCGTTTAATCCGGCGTCCGCTACTTTCGGACATCCCGCGCCAGTTTTTAAAGGAATCGCTAATCAGAGCATAGGTGGGAATGGTGGTGACCGTTTTATCCCAGTTCCGGACCTTCACGGTGGTCAGGCCGATCAGTTCCACATTTCCATCTGCCTGATAGCTGGGCATCTCTAGCCAGTCGCCCAGTGCTAGCATCCGGTTCGTGGCCAGCTGAATGCCGGCGATGAAGCCGAGGATGACATCCTTGAAAACCAACATCAGCACAGAGGCGAAGACTCCAAATCCGCCGAGAAGAACGAGCGGGGACTTGCCCAGAATCACCGCAAGAGAAAGGACGATGACAACCAGTGCGGCCAGCAACTTGGCGACTTGCGCGAAGGTGGTGATATTGATCTTCCTCCCAGAAGGGGTGGCGGAATAAATGGCCTGGAGCGCATTCACCACCGAATCAAAAATAAAGTAAAGGGAGATGAGAATGTAGAGCGCCGATGAGGTCCGCAGGACTTTTTCTAAGGTCGGGGTTGATTCAAAAAGCCCCGGCGTGACAAGAAAAATAAAGACGCCGGGGAGGAGATGAGTGAGCCAGCGAAAGACCCCGTGCCCCATCAGTTCATTATCCCATGTGGCATTACTTTGACCGACGAGGCGCTTTACCCAGCGCAGCACGAGAGGCCGGAAAACGAGGTAGATCGCGGCCGAGACCGCCAGCATTCCTAGGAACAGAGTGAGCACCGCAAGGGAATGATTCAGAGAATCAGGAACCCAATGTTGGTTGCCGATCCAGCCGGAAAGATTCTGAGCAAGATCTGACATGCTGGAATCGATCGCCTCGGTTTGCTCGATGATGATTTGTGGGCTGAGTTCCAGCTCTGGTTCCAGCTCGGGCACGGGTATGAGCTCTGGTTCTACGGTGGTCGATTCTTCAGGCATGATTGGGGAAAGTGGAAAGTGGAAAGTGAAAAAAGCGCTTCGTGGCCCTCTGGTCACGAAGCTAGCTTTCCATGCACCCGTGCCAAGAATCAATTCCTACCTGGCAGGGTGGTGAGATTGAGGAGAGGGGCAAACGTGAAGAAAGTTGGGAGCTCTGAAGAGCAAAGGGCACGGTAATTCTCCGCTCCTTTTCACTCAGTCTCTTTTTCCTCGGTAGGGGGATTATTGCGGCCGCGCATACCACCTCTTCTCATTCCTCGGCCCATTCCTCGGCCCATGCCGCCTCTCATCATGCGGCCCATTTTACTGTCACTGTCCATGACACGTCGATTTTCGGAAGGACCGCCTGAGACTGTGAGTGCAATGACCTGCCGTTTGCCATCTCGAATCACGCCCAGTTTTAGGACCTCACCCAATTTATGAGTCAGGTGAATGTAGAGCGCGGCATGCTTTGTTAGATCGCTTTTCTCCACTCCATTGACGGAGAAGATGATGTCGCCATTTTTGAGCGGGGTGTTTTCAGGCTTCGGGAAGTTGAGGAAGCTGACGTAGACGGCGAAGCCATCCTTCGGCAGTTTGAATTTCTCCTTGTCCACATCATCCACCAGCATTCCTCCAAAGCCGGCCGATGGGCTGAGGCGGATCCCGAGACGGCGCCAGGTGATGTCAGAGTGCTTCCAATAATCTTGGAGTTTTAGCGAGACGGTCTTCTTACCTTTGACGCTGATCTCGACCGATTTTGTATCTGCCGGAAGGCGGTGAAGTTGGTATTGGATATCCGTGAAGGTGCTCACCGGAACTTGGTTCACGGCCATAATGCGATCACCCGTGACCAAGCCTGCTTCCTTTGCCGGGCCAGCGACTTTTCGCAATGTCGCGCCATCATCAGGATCAAGGTCCAGCCCGATGGAGAGGGGCTCTGGGTGGATCCAGATATCTTTCATGAAATCAAAGGTCGGAGACTCTAGGATCTCGAAGGCCTGTGCGCTCGCGACATCGTGGCAATGGACGCATCGCATCGCGACATTCTGAACGAATGGATAGGTCTGAGCCTGGCGAGACTTGAGGGTTTTTGGTAAATTAATGGCGTCGGCTTTCGATTTCTCGTGTAAATCGAGGCTACGGATGAGGGCCTTTTTTAGCGATGGAACCGTGATGAATGACTCGGGGGATTCAGCATCGCGCCCACCGTATCGGCTGATCACTTGGCCGTCTTTATTCAGGACCATGACTGCGAAGGTGGTGTCGAAATCGAATTCAAATTTCCCGACATCAACATCCGCCATATTGACGATACGGAGGCGGACAAATTTCTGCTCTAACTCAAGGAGTTCCTGTTCTGGACGCACTAACTGTACGTATACTTCACCACAATCGGTTCAAGTTTCTCACCGAAAGACTGCGAGAATGGGCAGGTTCTTCTTAGCGGCTTCCGCGAAGGCCTCGTCCGAGGTGGTGTGCCAAGGCAGCGTCGTCGATTGCCGACCCATCATACCCTGTGAAAAGGCTGCCGCGCTTGTGAATCCGAGCAGGATGCCCGTGAAGATGATTTTAGAGAGAGTCCCCATAGGCTCGATCTAACTCTGCTGCAGGCCCGAAAGTTGCACAAAATTGAGTGGGAATCCGTAAAATCAGTGCGAATCTTGCTCAAAGTGGCTTGGCCCAAGCTGTCGTTCCCGGGGATCCGAGGCCGATCATTTCTTGATATTCGCGGGGCATCGCTGGCGGTGAGGTTTGGGAGCCAATGCGGCACGCCATCGGGATCGCCGGTGAGGAGAATGCGGAGACGCTTTGAAAGGACGCGTTAGATGAAGTTGTTTTTCAAGAACGGGGTGGATCAGGTCCGCCGTGCCCGTTATTTCTTAAACTGGTCGTATTCCGGATTCACCTTTGCGTCTTTGAAGATGGGCTTATTTTTCCAGAGGTCGTAGGTGGCTTTGAGTTGGCGGGTCTCCTCGGGCTGTTGGCCTTTGTCGCCGGTTTCTTTGATCCAGTTTTCGAGGAGTTCGCGGTGGCGTTTGAGTTCGTCAGCGAATTTGGGGTCGGTGGCGAGGTTGTTGATTTGGTGAGGGTCGGCGGCGAGGTCGTAGAGTTCTTCGGCGGGGCGTTTTCCGAACCAATGTTCTTTTTGGTAAGGGGTGAGTTCTCCGGAGTCGCGGAATTTTTTGAGATCTTTGACGGTGGCTGCTTTGTCGCGGTATTGGGCTTGGAGGAGGGGGCGATCTAAGAAGTAGTTTTTGAGGTAGCGGAACTTGTCGCTGCGGACCGTGCGGATGCGGTCGATGGTGTAGTCGCAGCGGTCGCGGGCGGAGATGACGTGGGTGACGGGTTTGTAGTTTTCGCCGAAGAGGTTTTGGCCGTCGAGGTGGTCGGGGAGGGGTGCGCCGGCGAAGGCGAGGGTGGTGGCGGGGATGTCGAGGGCGTTGACGAGTTCGTTACGGACAGTGCCGGCTTTGAGAGCGGGGTGGTTTCCTTGGATCATGAAGGGGACGTGGACGCCGCCCTCGTAGCAGAATTGTTTGTGACGGAGGGATTGGTTGTTTCCGTGGTCTGAGAAGAAAAAGACAATGGTGTTTTCAAGTTCGCCGTCGGCTTTGAGTTGCTTGAAGATTTTTTCGATGCGGGTGTCGACTCCGCGAGCGGCGTTGTAGTGAGTGGTCCAGGTTTTGCGGTGAGCGGGGGTGTCGGGGAAATAGGGTGGGAGAGGGACTTCGTTGTTTTTGAGGATGTGCTCTTTGGGAGTGTATTTGGCGTTGGCTTTGCCGCCTTTGAGTTCGATCTGGCCGAACCAAGGTTGTTTTTTATCGGGGCGAGCGTTCCAGGTATTCTCGGTGATGGACATGTAGGGGTGGGAGCGGTTGCCCTGCCAGCCGTTCATGCCGGGTTTGTATTTGGGGGCGGAGCCGACGGTGTAGAGTTTGGTGCGGTCGTAGTGGAAGTTATAGTCGTCTTTGCCGCTGTTGAAGGTGAAGTAGCCGGCCTCGCGCATGAGTTCGGGGATGGTCTTGATGCCATCGGGGAGGTGGATGCGGATGTTTTCGGGGACGACTTCGCCATCGGGCCAGCGGCTAGAGCGATGTTGGTGAGTGCCGGTGGTGGTTTGGTAAACGCCGGTGATCATGGCGGAGCGGCAGGCGGAGCAAACGGGGGCAGGGACGAAGGCGCGCTTGAAGAGGACGCCATCGGCCGCGAATTGATCGACGACGGGGGTGTGGTCTTTGTTGATGGGGTCGCCGTAGCAGCCGAAGTAGGGGGAGAGGTCCTCGGAGAAGATCCAGAGGATGTTGGGCTTTTTGGCATCTTGGCCAAGGGAGGAAAGAATGGTTGCGGCTAGAAGGAGAGCGATGCGGGCTGGGATGGTCATGTCAGGAAGTAAGATAACGTTGGGGGCCTGGGCGTTATTTCATAAGTCCCAAATTAGGATTGTGATTGGTCCCTCCGCCTTCTTTGTTGCAGTCTGCCTGCCATGGAAAATCCTTACGAAACTCCGAGCGCCTTAAATGTTACGGCAAATCCTTCAACTGAAATGGGCGGGGTCGTGACATCTGAGGTGATTCGCACGTTCGAAGGAACGAAAGGGTGGGTTCGTTTTCTGGCGATCGTTGGTTTCATCTTCACGGTCCTGATGTTGATCGGGAGTCTCGGGATCATGACGACGGCGGGCCGAGTTTCATTCGGGGGATTGGGGATTGTGATGGGCCTGATTTACCTTTTGTTGGGTGTCCTTAATTTCTTGGCGGCCTATAAGCTGAACCGATACGCGACCCGAATTTCTGAGCTGTTGTTAATGCCGAATGAGCTGAAGCTGGTGGCGGCTTTAGATGCTCAGCGCGGCTTCTGGAAGTATACGGGAATCATGGCGATTTGTGTTGTCGCCTTCTACCTTCTGGTGGTGGTGGCAGGGATCGTGAACGTGTTTATGAATTGATGAGTAAGATGAGCGAGCCTCTGAGGCCGTTCATTTCGGAGAGTGGGTTCAGGCTTTGATCGTTTTTGTGTTCGCCCTTATCGGTCTGAGATCTAAACTCAGCCTCATGATTAAATTTTTTGTGAAGGGTGCTCTTTTGCTGAGTTTTGTTTTTGCGGACGAAGTTCAGCCTAAGTTAGATGCGCCGAAGCTGACGGGATTGACCGGGCTGAAGGCGGCGGAGGCGAAACTGAAGGCTGCGGAGGCTGATTTTAAAGCGGCAGAGGCAGAGCTGAAGGCCGTGCAGGCTGAGGTTAAGGCGAAGAAGATGGTGGTGAAGGTTTTGTTGGTAAGCCCACCGGAGTTGAAGGAGGCGTGGGCTGAGTATGCCAAATTACGGGGTGAGCAAGGAACCCGGATGAAGGTGGTGACGACGGATGAAATTGCGAAGCGGTATACCCACGGGGATTTGCAAAATAAGATCCGGCTCTGCGTGCGGGAGCATGTGGATAATGAGGGGGTGGATACGGTGATTCTTGGCGGCGATAGCACGCCGGAGGGTGGGCTGATTCCGGATCGGGACACTTACCACAAGAATATGTGGGGGACTGATGTCGATATCCCAACGGATGTTTATTTCTTGAGCGAGACGAATTGGGACCTTGATGGAGATGGGGTTTATGGGGAGTTTGAAGAGGATCGTGGCGCGATTTCTTACCCAGATGGGGCGCTATCGATCGGGAGAATCCCGGTGCGCACGGCGGAAGATATCCAAGCTTACGGTGCGAAGGTGACGGCTCATTTGGCGGGCAAGGCGATCGATGAACTGGCGCTGACTTGTGAGGTGCGCGGGGCCTATGGGAAGGTTTTGAAAAGCGGGCAGGAGTTGATTCCTGAGGCGTGGCCAGCGGGAAAGATCTCGATCTTTTTTAACGAGATGACGAGTTGGGATGGAGAGGGTGAGAAGGGTAGCTTTGACCTGAGCCCGCAAAATCTGAGTGCGAAGTTCTCCGATGGAAAAATTAACAAGTGGCACATTCACGGACACGGTTTGATCGATCGGTGGGCGCTTGAGGGCCATACGAGCTTCAGCTATGGACATGTCGCTAAGTTGAAACACGAGCGCCCTTTGGTGATTACGACGGTATCGTGTTTTACGGGGCATTTTGATGCGGCTCAGGATCCCTGCATCACGGAGGCGATGTTGCGGCAGCCGGAGGGTGGAGCAGTTCTGATCGTGGCTCCGGCGCGTGAGGGGAAGCCGCATTTTCATGATCCTAAGAAGGATTTTCCGCTGATGGTCCGTGAGGGGAAATTAGATGGGACGACGCAGACGATGGCTTCTTTTTGGGTGGCAGCGCTGGGTGAGGGGAAAGCGGATGCGGGGTTTGCTTTGGCGATTTCGAAGGCGGGGTTGGCGAAGGATGCTGAGAAGTCGGCGACTTACCATCAGGGGATGTGTGAGCTGAATCTGTTTGGGGATCCTAGTTTGCCGGTGAAATAGGCCGCTGGGTTGCGCTACTTGGTTGGGGGAGACACAGGCGGGACGCCTGTGCTACGCACGCTGTGTAGCATGGCCGTCCCGGCTGTGTCTGCGGTGGGTAGGGGACGCGGTTGTGGGCGGGGAGTGGTCCGCCGATTAAGAAGATTTACGCAGATTGGTTGAGGGGAGAAGTTCGGAGGGTTAAGCTCTCAAAATAATCATCTGAAATCATCTTAATCTGTGGATGAATTCTTAGTTGCTTGGTCGGGGGTGATTTTTTCTTCGGATGAGGAGAGGTCGCGGAGGTGTTTTAGGTAGGGGTTTTGGCCGCCGCTGGTGGCGGGGCGGGGGGTGACTTTGTGCATTTCTTCGACGCTGTTACGGCTCTCTGAGATGAGGGATTCGATGAGGTCGGCCTCGGGGAGATTTTTCCAATACTTCTTGGGCATCTCGGTTTGCATGGCTTTGACCTTGAGGCGGGCGGGGTTGAAGATGCTTTTGTAGTAGCCGCGCCAGAGTTCATCGAGTTCCTCTTCGGGGACCTCGACCTTATCGACGCCGGGGCCGTGGCGGAGGGTTTTGCCATCCCATGAGGCGGAGCCGGTGGGGGTGAAGATGGTCCAGTCCATGCCGGTGAAACGCTTTTGGAAAAAGCGGGCGGTGAGGGGCATGATTTGGTGGTCGGGTTCGAACCAGGCCATGAATTGTTCGCGACCGGTGGCGGGGTCTTCGCCGGTTTTCTTGAAGCGGACGAAGGCGTGCATCTTGTGGACGTCGCGTCCGATTTCTTTGCGCATTTTTTGGAGGCGCGCGGTGGTGGGGTCGGAGGAGATTTTGAGGAGATTTTTTTCGCCGCCGTGGGTGAGCCGCCAGAGGGTGAGGTAGAGGATGGCCCAGCGATCGGGGGCGCGGTGGTGGGAGAGGTTTTGGGCGAGGGAGAGGAATTCTTGGGTGACGGAGGGGGCGGGGACTTTTGGAGGAGGGATGGGAGAGGTTGGGGCGAGGGGTGGTGGTGCGGAGGGAGGGGAGGAATCTGTGGGACAGTCTGCGGAAATATCGGCGGAACGTTCTGAGGGGGTGGGGGGTGGGCGGGGAGGGGGGATTTTTGAGGTGAGATGGTTGGGGTGAGATGGGGTAAAGGTTGTTGTTGTTTGTGTTTGTGTTGCTTTTTTGTTGTTGGGGTGTGACTAGGGCTTCTTTTGGTAGTGGCTGTTGGTGTCGGTAGTGGTGGTGTTGGAGGGGGTGTTGGTGGTGGTGGGTGGGGGGTGGTATAGGGGGGGTTGGCGTTCGGGGCTCGTTATGGTGGCATTGTTGTTGTTGCTGTTGTTGTTGGTATTTGTTGTGTCTGATGTTGGTGGTGTTGATGTTGTTGTTGTTGTTGTTGTTGCTGTTGTTGTGTCTGATGGTGGTGGTGTTGATGTTGTTGTTATTGGTGTTGATGTCGGTGATGATGTTGGTGTTATTGGTGTCGTAGGTGG
>JALZWJ010000257.1 GCA_023300065.1 Akkermansiaceae bacterium | reverse complement strand
AGAAGGGGCGTTTTTGCGATTTCGCGCATGTAAAGCCGAATGCTGCTGTCAGTGTCTGAAGTTGCCATGATTGAGGGCTTCTTTTGCTAGAAGCGTGCCAACCTTGGCGGAGGCTTGGAATTCAGGAGGAACTAAGCTTTTTCGAGATTCTGAAGGCATATCCGAAGCAAAATATGAGCCCGGTGGTCATTCCGGGAAGGACAGTGGGCCAAAACTCGGGCGTGCCTGCGACAAGATGTCCCATTAGGACAAGGGAGTAGATGATGAGGTAACTGGATAATCCTCCGAAAAAGACGGGAAGGCGTGAGTCACGTAACTTGCGAACAAGGGCGACGATGAGTTCGGCAGAGAAGTAGGTGGAGACGAGGCTGATGAAGCCTTGGGTAAAGGCGACTTGTAGGCGGCTGCCCCAGCCGTGTTCCCAGTTGATGTAGAGACCCCAGATGATGAAGGCTAGGGCGGCAAAGACGCTCATGATCCATGATTCTTTATGGCCTTTGGTGGGGTTCATGGGACGAGCGTAGGGTCGGGGAGAGATCCGGCAAGTGTGATTTAGCGATCAATCTTGGACTGGAAGTTGATTTAGGAGTGGGAGGTGATCTGGGAGGTTTTTGAGGCGGATTTCGCGGAATTGGACTTTCATGGCGGGACCGGTGTGGACTTGGAAGCCCAGGACGCCTTCGAGGGCGCGGTCTTTCTCGTTGAGGTCAACGAGGTCTACGGTTTGGTGGTCGTTGATCCAATGTTGGTGGTGGTTGCCGCGGACGAGGATGCGGTAGTCATGCCAGACGTCGTGGGCGAATTCCTTGATGGGCATTTGCTCGGTGACGGAGGTTTTTCCTTGGGCATCGATGGTGGCCCGCTGGCCTGCGCTGGCGAGGATTTGGCGGCCTCGTTCTTCGTAGAGCATGCCGTTGTGTTTTGGGGGGCTGGGTTTGATGTCGCATTGGGGGCCGGAAACGACGTCTTGGCCGATCTCGGGGCGAAGGGTGCCACGGTATTGAATGCCGCTGTTTGCTCCTTTGCTAAATCTGACTTTGAGTCGGAGTTCGAAGTTCTGGACGGTGGAGTCCTTCCAAGTGATGAAGCGGTTTTTCTTGAGAGTCCCGTCGGTGATGCCGGTGATGGCGCCATCTTCGATGGACCAGTATTTTGGGTTGCCGCTCCAGCGGTCGAGGGTTTTCCCATTAAAGATGGCGCGGAAGTTAGCGGCATTTTTTTCTGCTCGGGGGGAGGCGGAGGCTGATGGGTGAGGGAGGGACGAGGTAATGAAGGGCTTTTTAGGTGGGTCGAGGGGGCCGCCGAGTTCTTGCACGCGGTCGTTTGTTCGCTGGCGCATCTCTTTTAGGATGCCAGCGTATTCGGGGTCTTTGGCGAGGTTGGCGAGTTCATCTGGATCGTTTTTGAGGTCGTGGAGGAACTCGTAGTCGTGGTCGATGTAGCGGATGTATTTGTGAGTCTCGGTGCGGATGCCCTCGTAGGCTGGGATGCGGTTGCGGACGGCGAAGTGCTCATGAAATGTCTGGGTGCGCCAGTCGGCGGGCTTCTCTCCTTCGAGGAGGGGCCTGAGGCTGTGGCCATCGTAGCGAGCGGGTTGGGAAATGCCGGCCCAGTCTAGGAAGGTGGCGGGGAGGTCGAGGTTGAGCACGGGGGCAGTGGTGACTTTCCCTTGTTGGGCTTTTGGGACGCGAGGGTCGGCGATGATGAGGGGGACTTGGATCGATTCTTCATAGTGGGACCACTTGCCGGAGAGGCCACGATTCCCCATGTGGTAGCCATTGTCAGCGGAGTAGATGACGATGGTGTTGTCGGCGAGGCCGGATGCATCGAGTGCCTTAAGGAAGCGGCCGATGGCGGTATCGATCCCGGTGACCATGCGGTAGTAGGCGCGGAGGTTTGTTTCGTATTTTTTGGGAGTATTCCATCGCCAGAAGAAGCGCTCGCGGGTGATGGAGGTTTTTAGAAAATCAGGAAGTGCGTCGAAGATGGCGGGGTCTGCGAGGCGGGGAGGGCCGATGTAGGCGTCTTTATAGAGGCCATCGGATGATGGGGGCCAGGGGAAGTGGCCGGTGCCGGGGCGGCGGTCGGAGTCATCGGCGTGGCAGGCATTGAACCACAGGTTGAGGGCGAAGGGCTTGTCTTTTGGCTGGTTCTTTAGGAATTCGATCCCGCGGTCGACGATGAGGTCTGTCTCGTGCTTGAGCGATCCGTCGGGTTGTATTTTGTAGTGTGGGGTGAGGCGGATGGCCTCGAATTCGTCGAAGTGGTCCTCTCGTTTAAAGTCTTTGGGTGCCATGATGTGCCATTTTCCAAAGTAGCCAGTGCGGAAGTTTTGTTTCCGGAGGAGGTCTGAGTAGAGCTCGACGAGGGCTTCTGGGCGGACTTTGTCACCGTGTCCGGGGGTGCGGTTGGTCCTGGCGGTCATGCCAGTGAGGATGGAGGCACGACTGGCCCAGCAGATGGGATGGCTGACGAAGGCCTTTTGGAAGCGGGTCCCACGGCTGGCGATGGCATCGATATTCGGGGTTTGGACGATGGGGTTGCCGTAGCATCCTAGGGTGCTGATGGTTTGATCATCGGTGAAGAAGAAGACGATGTTCGGCTGCTTGGCGGCCAAAAAAGTCGTGATGGAAAGGAGGCCAGGGAGGAGCTGGAAGAGGGTATTCATTGGGTTGGTGGGATGGTATCGAAATTAGGAAAAGGAGGCGAGTTTTACGGAAACGATGGGCCGAGGTGTTTTTGAAAAATTTGTTGAACAGTTCAAAAGTGCGCTACAGTAAGCGCGCCCTTATATTATGAAAATTCCCAAAACCTGTGCGCTGGTTTTAGCAACTCCGTTTACGAGTGCTTATGCTCAGTCGCTGACATCTGCTGTTTTGTCCAATTCTGACACAACGACTTACGAGGAGAGTTCTCCCGGAGTGTTGACGTTAAATAACTCCCTCGCCCCGTTGGATGCTCTGGTGGGCACTGCGACTGCGGCGGGAGGAAATATCGAGTTATTCGCATCGAGTGATCTGGCTCGGTTCGATGATGCCTCGGCTGGTGGCGTCTTTGCGAACGCTTCCCCGAGCGTGTTGACGGCTGGTTTTACCAATGGTGCATCGGTGACTGTGAGCGGCCTAGATGGCCAAGATTGGTTCCTAGATGGCTCTAGTATTTATGACACTTCCTTCGGTGCTGACAATCTGGCGAACCAATGGTTCGGCGATTTCGTGACTGCTTTGGGTGACCAGAGTGGTGGTCAGAGCAATATTTTTGTCCTTGGGCAGGAAGAGGCTCTTTTCGACACATTTCGTGACAATGGCGGCTTTGCGCAAATCTCAGATCCGAATGTCAGTTTTATCAATATCGATACTCCTGACTCGATGGTGAACGTCGGACTCGGGGGCTTCCTTGATGCTACTCCGGTGGTGGCTGATCTCTTGGGTGCTCCTCAAGTGCTCCTCGCCTCGATTTTCCAGAATGGGATCCAAATCAGCGAGGTGGCTCAAATCAATGGTGAGAATGTCTACAGCTTCGAAGGCGTGGATAGTGGCGTGGTGCTGAATGATGGGATTGATTCCTATAGCGCCACTTTCGTGCTCAGCGCCCCGATTCCTGAGCCATCGAGCTCAGTGCTTCTTTTCCTTGCGGGAGTTGCGGGCCTTTCCCGCCGGAAGCGTTAGGGGTTAGGGGTTAGGGGGTAGGCTTTAGGG
>JALZWJ010000256.1 GCA_023300065.1 Akkermansiaceae bacterium | reverse complement strand
GGGTTTGAGGAAGCTGGTTGATTTTTTCTTCAAAATCAGGAAGGCCTTCGGAGGGGAGTTTGAGGCGATTTTTTGTGCCGAGGATGAGTCCGTGGAGGAGGGTCTGCCAAGCAGCGTGGGGCGTGTTTCCAGAGATGATGTGAACGATGTTTTCTGGAACAAGGAAGCGGGTGCTGGGGAGGGACGTGAGTTCTTCGTGGAGCCATTTCTCAAGCGCTTCCTGATCAAAGGAGCTGGTGAAGGGAGCGAAGAGGTCTGCAGCTTGTGCGAGTTCTGGGAGGGGTGAGTTCATTTGCGGAGCGCTTTGCGGCGGAGGACTTCTTTGACAGCTTTGTAGCAGTCGATGAGGCCGTGGCCGGTTTGTGGGTCGATGCCTTTTGGGCCGACGTCGGTGGCGGTGCTGGTGATGATTTCTTTGAGGTCCCAGGGGAGGAGGTCGGGATCAGCGGAGAGCATGAGGGAGATGGTGCCGCAGAACATGGGGCCGGCGTAGGAATTGCCATTGAGGAATTTTGGGATGATTTTTCCATCGGGTAACTGGCCGGGGACTTGTTGGTTGAAGGCGCAGACCTCGGGTTTTTGAAGGGTGCCGTCTTGGTAGTGCTGGGTGTTCCAGGTGACGGGGCCGACGCAGGAGAATTTGGTGCGGGAGAGGTCTTGCTGCACTCCGGCTGCGGCGAAGACGGCGTTGGGAATGTTTTGCGGGATGTGCATGGCGGAGGGTTCGGGAAGGTGGGCGCGGATGTTGCCGGCGCCGGAGACGAAGAAGAGGCCGCAGAAGTTTCCGTGTTCCATGACTTTGCGCCAGTGGGACTGGTATTCGCCGTAGCCGGAGCGGGTGAAGCTCATGCTGTAGGTGTCTGCGCCTTGCTCGATGGCCCACTCGACGGAGCGCTCGATGCCTCCTTGGTTGATGAGTCCAGCCCATCGGCTGAGGGGGGCAATTCCGAAGGCGGGGCGGTCTTTGTCATCGCCTGATCCGCTGACGATGTTTGCGCAGTTGGTGCCGTGGAGGACTTTACGGTCCTTGGGGTCGCCGGAGAAGGGGGCGGTGTAGAGCTGGTTCGATTTGAGGTCAAAGTTGTAGCCGTGGAGGTCGTCGATGTAGCCATTGCCGTCATCGTCTTTTCCATTTCCTGCGATCTCCATGGCGTTGCGGTAGATGGTGCGTTGGAGGTGGTCGGTGATGATGAAATTTTTATCGTGGATGACGTTGAGAGTGCCTTGTCCGGCGACGCCGAATTCTTTCCAGACTTGGTCAGCTTTGAGCCGAGTGGAATACCAAGGGAGGTCTTTAAGGTTGGGCTTGGTAGGTGGCTTGACGACGGGGACGGGGGGCATGGCTGGGGCTTCCGCGGTCGGCTTCTGGCGGGCGTCGCGGAGGAAGATGTTTCGGACTCCGGGGATTTTTTTGAGTTCTTGGAGGCCTTCTTCTTTGGTGATGCAGGTGAAGCCGTTGACGATCCAGTGCGAATCGATTGCGTGGATGAGTTTTTCTTTCTGGAGTTTTTCTAAAGCGGGTTGGGCTTTTTCTAGGGAGAGTTTGTTCTGGTCCTTGAGGGCTTTGATGACGGCGCTGCGGAGTTCGGTGCGGCGGGATTTGGCGAATTCTTGAGCGCGTCGCTGGTAGCCGCGACTGTCTCCGAGGAGTTGTTTGTCGAACCAGATGGTGACGCGCATGGGGATATTATGCTCTGGGTTGCCCTTGGGGTAAGGAGAGATCCAGACCTCGGAGCCGGGGAGGGATTCCATGGGGATGGGCTCAAGCTCGGCTTGGGTTACGAGCGCGCTGAGTCCCCAGGAGAGAAGTAGGATGAGAGAAGTGTGCTTCACGAATTTACTCTAACGATGGGGTCTTTGCTTGGGCATAAAAAAAGCGACAGGTTCTGTCGCTTTTTGGTGGGGGTCGGTCGAGAAGCTGAGCTCCGGCATCTCGAAGTCATTGAATCGCGATGGGTTGGGTCTTACTCGGCTTTAGCTTCGAGGTCGAAACGGATGATGACTTCATCACGGATGAGGTCGTCTTTTTTTCCGGGGAAGGAGATGCCGAAGTCTTGGCGATTGATGTCGAACTCGGCTTGCACCTTCGCGGTGTTGTCTTCCCGACTCGCGGTGGCGGGGAAGGTGATGTTTTTTGTGACACCGTGGAGGGTGAAGTTACCGGAGAGTTCAAAGGCGCCACTTCCGGTTTCGGTGACCTTGGTCATGGTGAAGGTGGCGGTGGGGAATTTCTCTACATCGAAGAAGTCTTCGCCTTTGAGGTGGTTGGTGAGCTTTTTGGCATCAGAGTAGGTGCTGTCCATCTGGATGGTGATGGCTCCACTGGTGGGGGCGGTGCCGTCATCGTCGAGGGTGAAGTGGCCGGTGAAATCTTTGAACCCGCCGTCCTTCGATCCGGTGACTTTTGATCCAGTGAAGCCGATGGTTGAGGCGTCGGTGAAGGTGAACTTGGTCCCGCTTTCGGCGAGCGCGGTCTGGGACTCGCCGACTTCAGCGGAGGAGGTTTTGTCGGCGGGGTTCTCGCAGGAGACGAGGGCGGCGGCGAGGAGGGTGGTGGAGATTAGTTTCATGATTTTAAGTGAGGTTGGATTGTAGAGAGTGATTTACTTCCTCTTCCTTGGTTTGAGTTTGTTCTCAACGATGGGCCAGTCATCGGTGCGGAAGGAGGAGGTGGGGAGGCCTTCTTTATTGCTAAGGTTTGGCTCGTCGTCATTTCCCCAGGCGTAGCGGAGGGCGATGGGGGAGGTGACTTCGGAGCTGGTGACGTGGATTTCTTTTCCAACGATCCGGGCTTCGGCGGGGTGGAATTTCTGGTCTTTACCGGCGATCGTGAAGTGGCTGGGAGCTTCGCCATCGCGGGTGGCGAGGCCGGTGCCGAGGTGACTGAAGCTGAGGCGGATGACTTTTTTCTCAATCTTGTGGCTGGTGTATTGGGGGCCGGAGGAGACGAGATCGGTTTGTCCGTAAGTGCGGGCGAGGGCGAGGCGTGCGAGGCGGTCGGCGACGGGTTTTTTTCTTTTTGGGTGGATGTTGGTGGCGTCTCCGACATCCATGGTGACGGCCATGCCAGTGTTGGGGAGTGAGAGGGTTTGGAGCTGGGCCTCGCGGAGGTAGGCGGCGGGCATGGTCTCGGTGCGGTAGTGGTAAGGGGCGATTTGGACGAAGTAGAAGGGGAAATCACCTTGGCTCCAGTTGGTGCGCCAGTCGGTGATGAGGTCGGGGAAGAGGGTGCGGTATTGGACGGGTTTCTTAATGTTAGACTCGCCCTGATACCAGATGACTCCGCGGAAGGTGAAGGGGATGAGGGGGTGGATCATGGCATTATAGAGGCCGGAGGGGGAGCCAAGCTTGAGGGGCTTGGGTGGACGCTTGGAGCGGGTGTGACGGTCGCCGTGTTGCTCGGTGAGGGCGGGGTAGGAGGAGAGGGTTTTTTTAAAGTCGGGGTATTTTTTACCGAGGAGGTCTGAGCTGGTCCATGCTTCGGCGGTGGTGCCGCCCCAGTTGGTGGAGATGAGGCCGATGGGGACCTTTAGCTCGTGGTGGAGGCGCTCACCGAAGAAGTAGGCGACGGCGCTGAAGGATGAGGCGGTGCGGGGGGAGCACTCGGCCCAACTACAGGAGAGGTCATCTTGCTCGCTGAGGGCGAAGACTTGCTCGACATTGCAGAGGCGGATCTGGGGGTGTTTTGCTTTTTCAAGCTCTTCTTTCCAGTGGGCGGTGCCGAAGCCGCGCATCTTCCATTGCATGTTGGACTGTCCGCTGCAGATCCAGACTTCGCCGATGAGGACATTTTTTAGGGTGAGGGTTTTGTCGTCTGAAGCGACGGTGAGGGTGTAGGGGCCACCGGCTTTTGGGGTGGGGAGTTTGGTGAGCCATTTACCGGAGGCGTCTGCGGTGGCGGTGATGGTTTTTTTCCTCCATGAGGGAGTGAGCCTGACTTTCTCGCCCGGGTTGGCTTTTCCCCACATGCTGGCCTCGCTGTTTTGCTGGAGGACCATGTTGTTGTTGAAGATACCGGCGAGCTTAAGGGGCTCTTTAGCTTGAGCGGTAAGAAGGAGGAGGGTGGATAAGAGCAGGAACGGCTTGATCATTTTTAGGAGGGTTATGTTTTGGGGAGGTGGGATCGAGAAAAAATTTATATGAAGTCTGGGGTTAGAATAAGTGGATCGAGGTCTAATCAGACTTGGGGCCTTGAATGTGAGTGAGGTGGGGGTTACCCTGAAGATGGTAACATCTAAACGATTTTGAAATTCCACCTAATCATCCAGATCTTTTTGGCTCTTAGCGCCATTGGGAAAGCCGCGCCTGTTCTCAATGAGATTCACTATAATAATGATCTGAATAGTATTTGTAACGAGTTTGTGGAACTCCATAATCCTGGGGCTGAGGATGTCAATCTGAGTGGTTGGCAGTTGACGGGTGCGGTCGAGTTTATTTTCCCAGCGGGCACGGTTTTACCTGCTTCTGGATATCTGGTGGTAGGTGAGGACCCTGCGACGCTCAGTGGGGAGTTCGGGATCACGGCACTGGGGCCTTATTCAGGTAACTTGAATAGTGAGGGCGAAAGCTTGGAGCTGGTAGATGCGAGTGATGTGACGGTGGATGTGGTGGATTATGGAGTGGGGTTTCCTTGGCCATCTCTGGCGGCGGGAGACGGGAGCTCGATGGAGCTGATCAATCCGAACTTGGACAATGATCTAGGCAGTTCATGGCGGAGTTCTTCCATGGGATCCGAGGCTCCACCGCGGGTCCTGATTCCGATTGGCTCGGACTGGCGCTATCGGGAGGGGTTAAATGAAGCGTCTGATCCGATTGATGCGTGGACTGCTAATGGCTTTTTTGAAGATGCCACTTGGCTCGATGGGCAGGCCCCTTTTGGCCGGGGTGAACCAGCGCTTACTAATACCACGATCAATGGGATTTTTCGGAACTACAGTAGCGTGTTCCTGCGGAAGGAATTCACTTTTAATGGTGAGACTCCATCGACTCTTATTTTAAGAACGCTCTACGACGATGGTGTGATTATTTGGTTGAATGGGACTGAGATTTTCCGGAGTGAATCAGTGGATCCCGGCACGATTGATTATCGTGGGAATGATGGGAATAATGCTGGGGCCGAGGCTCATGGGACTGCGGTTTCGTCAGATGAGCAGGATGGTTATGAGGAGTTTACGATTGAGGGGACCGCGGAGCTTCTGCAGTCCGGTTTGAATGTCCTTGCGGTTCAGGTTTTTAATGACTCGATCGGGAGTAGTGACTTCTTGGTGGATGCTTCGCTGGAAACTCCAGAACCCATCTTTGAGCAAAGCCCGCCCTCTCCGGGTGAGCCGAACGGTGTCTCTGCGGTATCAACGCCTCCAAATATTCGGCAGGTGGGGCATTTTCCGTTGTCACCTACTTCCGCGGATCCGGTCACAGTGCGTGCACGGGTGACTGATCCAGATGGTGTTGCTGAGGTGATTTTGAGTTATCAGATCGTAGCGCCTGGTAGTTATATTAGAAGATCTGATCCGGATTACGAGTTAGGTTGGATCGAACTGCCGATGAGTGACACGGAAGATGATGGTAATTTCACGGCAGTGATTCCTGCGTCCTCTCACCGTGATCTTGTCCGTTATCGGATCACTTCTGCCGATGGTTCAGAGACTGCTGTGCGCGCCCCATTTCTTGATGATAATCAGCCGAATTTCGCCTTTTTTGTTTACGATGGGGTCCCTGAGTGGACTGGTGCGAATCAACCCGGAACCGATGCCGCTGCGACTTTCTCGCGTGATCTGCTGAATAAGTTACCCACTTACCATCTCATCGCGAATGCGACCGATGTCACTAATTCTCAGTATGTCACGGCCTTCAACAACGTCCGTTTTTTTGGAACCTTAGTTTATGATGGTGAGGTCTATGATCATATCGAGTTTGAAGTGGGGGGCACGGGGTCGACCTACCTATCTGGGAAGAACAAATGGCGGATTTATTTTAATCCCGCGCGCGATATCGAGGTACGAGATAATTATGGTAGGAGGTACGAAGAGAGCTGGAATAAGCTGACGATGAACTCTTGCGCGAGTACGAGGGCAGCGGGTCACCGCGGGATCGCGGGGATGGATGAGAGTCTATCGTTTCGGGTTCATCAACTGGCGGGCTCTCTGAGTCCGAATACGAGCTACCTGCATTTCCGGGTGATCGACGACGCGGTGGAAACCTCACCTACCGATCAATACAACGGAGACCTTTGGGGGCTCTACCTGGCGATTGAGGAAATTGACGGAGCTCTCTTAGACACACGTGACCTCCCAGATGGGAACATCTACCGGATCGAAAATGGTGATCGTGAGAATCGGGCAAAAGGTCAGCCTACGGATAGTTCTGATTGGTCGCTCTTTTCGAGTTTATCGGCCAGAACGAACACGGAGGATTGGTGGCGAGAGAACCTCGACTTAGAGCGATATTTTAATTTTCGAGCGAGTAACCGGGTGGTTGGGAATGTGGATTTGCGCTACACTGGGAATCATTTCTTTTACCATGGCTCAAATGAGGATGGGACGCAGTCGCGCTGGGCCCCGATTGTATGGGACTGCGATATGATGTTCCTTGCCATCAGTCACCAGCGCGGGACGGTCCGGCAAGAGAACTGTCTGAGTCATAGCGCCATCGCCCTTGAATATCGGAACCGGTGCCGCGAGCTTCTGGATCTCTTGGTGGATGACGCTAGCGCTGATGGTGGGCAAATTGGTCAGTTGATTGACGAATTTACCCAGATCCTGAACCCGCCGGATGAGGTGCTCACTTGGTCTGACTTGGATCAATTTCTGTGGAATTTTAATCCACGCTCGGGAACCGATAGCCGGGCCCGGTTCGATCACTTTGGGAACTTCTTTGTCTCACCTTATACTGAGAGCCGGGCCGGGGGGACTTGGACCCGCACGCTTGAAAGCCAGGATTTTGAAGGTCAGATGGATTTCATTCGGAACTACATGACCGATACCGACCCAGACCCAGCTTCATGGACGATTAATAGTGGTGACCAGCAGGGGTATGCTTATAATTTTCTGGTGAGTGAGGCCTTGGATCTTGCGATTCCAGAAACTCCTACCATCAGCTATTCTGGGGAAGCTGGTTTCCCCGCGAATGCTCTGAATTTTGAAAGCACGACTTTTGCTGATCCACAGGGAAGTGGCACGATGGCGGCGATCGAGTGGAGAATCGGTGAACTAGATGCCAGTCCAGGAGAGGCTAGAACTTATGAGATTGAGGAGCTGTGGACGAGTTTGATTCGTTCCCCCGCCACTCTGAGTGTGAGCCCGCCAGCCTCGCCACTCGAGGTGGGGAATACCTACCGCGCCCGCGTGCGTCATCAGGATACGACGGGGCGCTGGAGTCATTGGTCAGCTCCGCTTGAGTTTGTGGTGGGTGATTCTGATGTCTCTACTTTGCAGGAGAGCCTCATCGTGAGCGAGATCATGTATAACCCCGCCACGGAACAAGATCATGAATACATCGAGGTCCATAATATTGGCGCGAGCCTGCTCGATCTAACGGGTGTGCGCTTTACAGATGGGATTAGTTTTGAATTTCCAAGTGGAACGGCGCTTGCTCCCGGAGCCTATCTTTTAGTCGTGAGAAATCTTGCGGCTTTTGCGGCACAGTATGGCAATAGTTTGCCGATCGCTGGGAGCTATGGAGAGAGTGATTCTGGGAGTCTGAGTAATGGTGGAGAAGGCATTGAACTTTCTCTGGGCACGACGGTCATTCATAACTTTTCTTACAATGACAACTCTCCTTGGCCTCTAGCGCCCGATGGGGGCGGGAGTTCCCTCGTGCTTTATCAGACGAGCGCTGATCTTAGTCTAGATTTGTTGGATCCCTTGG
>JALZWJ010000255.1 GCA_023300065.1 Akkermansiaceae bacterium | reverse complement strand
CACGGAGTAGACTTTCTAAGCCCGCCTTGATCGCGAGGCCGGACCCCATTTCGCCGATCCCCTCGCGCGTCACTTTTTCAAGAAGCGGGAGGATCCGCTGCACCTGCTCCGGCCTTTCTGCACCTGGGGAAGCCACAAGTGGGAGGTGGACACAACGTGACCAAATCGTAGGCAAAAGCTGCTCTGGTTCGCTTGATAAAAGAAGCAGCAGGCTCTCGCGCGGTGGCTCCTCCAGCGTCTTTAAAAAAGCATTCTCAGCCCCCACCCCCATCCGGTCCGCATCCACCACCACCCCGATCTTCCAAGTCTCATCCGGCGATGACTGGTGCATCATCTTCTCCAGCGCCCGCATGTCATCCACCGAAATCTGCCGCGATTTAGAACGAGGCCGCACCACGCGGATGTATTCCCCCTCCTGCTCATTGAGCTTCGGAGTCACCTCCTCCACCGGCTCTCCCCACAGATCATCACCCGCCTTCTTCCCATTCAAAAGATGCCCCATCTTAGCAGCCAGCTCCTCCTTCCCGCTCCCCTTAGGACCGGTAATGAGAAAGGCATGCGCCAGCCGACCGCGCTCATGCGCCGCCGCGATCAATTCATGGGCCTTGGCCACCGTAAATGCCATACGCGGAAACTACCGTGCCCCCGCCAGCCCCGCAAGATTATGTCGCCTGCACACTATCTATCGTCTCCTAAGCCCCACTCTTCATGGCTAACGGACAGGGCTTCGAATCAGATCACTCCGTCCAATCAATCCAATCGGCATCAGTGAGGACTTCGCCGATGATGGGGACTGGGCAGAGTTCGTCGAGCATCATGCGGTTGGTGGTGGCGGCGACGTCGCGCTCGGCTTCGAGGTGGTTTAGGACGACTCCGATGCAGTTTAGGCCGGCCGCTTGGATCGCTTTTACGGTGAGTAAGGTGTGGTTGATCGTTCCCAGCCAATTTGCGGCGACGACGAGGATGGGGAAGTCGAGCGCTTTGGCGAACTCGGGGAAGCCGAAGTCATCGGCCATGGGGACTTCCCAGCCGCCGACGCCCTCGACGAGGGTGAAGTCTTGTGAATCCCGTACGCCGTGGATTTGTGAGACCATGTCGGCGAGGACGAGCGGGTTCCCCTCGATCCGGGAGGCCACGACGGGGGCGACGGGGGTGCGATACCACCAGGGGTTGACGACATCGAGGTCTAGCACTCCCCCGCCGGCTTGCCAGAGGCGCTCGGCGTCATCGCGCGCGCCGCTGAGGACGGGCTTGAGTCCGACGGCGGCGGTGCCGCTTTTGCGCAATTCCTCGACGATAAGGGCGGAGACCCAAGTCTTCCCGATGCCGGTATCTGTCCCTGTGACGAGGAGGCCGGGGTGCTTTAAAAAATCAGGATTCATCGCTCCAATTTTTCGATCACCGCTTTGGTGAAGGGGTTTTGGCCACCGTGAAGGTGGAGATTAATCAGATACCAGATCGCGATCGCCAGCGCTAGGGTCGCTATCTTCACGGTCCAGTTCGTCAGGATCATTGTCTTCAGTTTTTTCGCCATGGGTAATGAAAATTTCTTCGAGTTTTTCGCGGAATTCGTCTTCGGTGAGATTGCGGTAGATCTTACCATCGACCACGATGGAGATGGCTCCGGTTTCTTCGCTCACGATGATGGCGACGGCATCGGTCTCTTCACTGATGCCAAATCCGGCGCGGTGACGGAGGCCCAGCGAACGGTCTGAGAGGTCTTTTTGACTGACTGGAAAGATGCAGGAGGCGGAGGCGATGCGCTCTTTTTTTAAGATGAGCCCACCATCGTGCAGGGCTGTCTTTGGGTGAAAAATAGTGGTGACCAGCTCGACGGAGAGGACACTATCGATGAGCACCCCGGTACTCTCGAAATCCTTCAGGCTGATGCTACGCTCGATCGCGAAGAGAGCGCCGAAGCGCTTTTTAGAGAGCCTGACGACTGACTCGGTAAGGAGTTCAAGGAAGGCCGTTTGCTGCGTGGTGGAGAAGGAAAAGAGGTTGGCGCTCCCGAGGCGAGCGAGCCCGCTCCGCAGTTCTGGCTGGAAGATGATGAGGAGCGCAAAGGCGAGGATGGCCGCAGCGCTTTTAATAATCCACTCGATGACCTTCAGCTCAAGAACCTGTGAGGCTAAGGTGAAGATGATGACTACAACCGCGAGACCGACCAAAATCCGAGCGCCACGAGTGGCGCGAAAAACTCGGTAAATTTGGTAGATAAGCACCCAGAGCACCACGATCTCGACGGCGGCGCGCCAGTGGGTGTTGAGAAGCTCGATGAAATTCACGGGAGAAAAGAAAGGAAGTGAGTGGAATGAGTGGGCCGGAGTTTACCGCCCGGTCAACTTTTTAGCAATCTCTGGAGTGACGTTAAAGCGCACGGTTCCAGAGGCCTTTGGCTGAGAGCCATCTTCGACTTGGTATTGGGCAATTTTAATCGGCTGAGTGCCGGCGACCTGAGACATGAGGTAGACTCGCAGTGTGACGGGGGCTTTGGGATCTCCACCTGAGATGGATGAGATAGAGTATTCCATCTCATTGAGCCCATCCAACGCACCACCGACGACAACATCAGAGCGCTTGGTGTTTTGGAAAAGGTGACGGGAGGTCTTGTTCACCATTAACTTCACCTCACGCCCGGGGCAAAAGACGTAGGCCTTGGCAATATACTTCACGGGCCCCCGAATCGCAGCGGGCGCGGGCTCGATAATTCCAGTGGGGTGGAAATCCTTTGAGTCGAAGAAACTAAGATCTCCGGCTTGCAGCTTCTTGCGCACGTCGGGGATGGCATCGAGTTTTACAAATTCCCCGCCGTGGTACTTCCAGCCGGAGGCCTCGCGTTGGTAGGAGATGATGAAAACGTTATCGGTGGGGGCCCCTCCGACGCCAAAATCGACCTTACCGAAGTAAATTGCCTTAGCGGTGCCTCCCTGCACTCTCACCCGCATTGCGTTGAGGTTTGCGATGCTCGGCGGAGCTACGGGTGCAGCAAAGACGGACTCGGGAAATTTGCGTTTTTCACTCCAAAGCCGGTTGCGGACATTTACTTGGCGGGGATTGGAGGTCAGCCGCTTCCACGTGGCGGCATCCTTCCGAACCATGGCCGAGCGCCAGCTGTTATAAGTCTGCTTTAAGTGCCCCACCAACTGGGTATCGCTCATTGCTTGAGCTGAGGCGGGCACAACCATCGCCAGGAGGCTGAGAATCAAAATGAGAGGTTTCATGGAGAAACTATGGACAATTGCACCCACATTTGGAAAAGCTTTTCTACGCGAACGCAAGTTTACGGTCACATCCCTCCATGAACACCCCTCCAAAGTCGCCTGTTATTGGTGAAGCTCGGAACCAAAAGCTCCTCTCTTCCGCCACTTCTTACATCTACCAGCAAACTCCTAAGGGAGACCTGATGGCGCACTTCTTCTTCCCCCCAGACTATAATTTCGAGGTGGACCGCAGGCCGGTGGTTGCCTTCTTCCACGGGGGGATTTGGGACATCTCCGCACCGTCGCAGTTCATCCCCCACTGCCATCACTTCGCCTCGCGTGGCATGGTGGCGATCACGATCGAATACCGGAATCAGGCACTCCAAGACGGCACCCCTGAGGAGGCCATCGTTGATGCCAAGGAGGCGATGAATTTTCTCAAGGTCCATTCCGCGAGTATGGGAATTAATCCGGAAAAAATCGTAGCGGTAGGAGCGAGCGCGGGAGGAAATGCCGTTCTCTGCGCTGCGCTGCACCCGCATCATGATGAGGAGCGTGTCTCACCTAAGCCCGCCGCGATGGTCCTCTTTGGCCCTGTCAGTGACACCACCGTGAAGGGCATCGGCAATGAACGCTTTACCACTCCTAAGATTGGTAAGATCCTCAGCCCTTCTTCAAACCTCCCTCAAAAAGACCTCCCCCCTTGCCTCATTTTTCATGGTAAGGCGGACCGAGTTGTCCCCTTCGCGCAATCGGAGCGGTTTGTCAAAAAATACCGTAAACGTAAAAACCAGTGCGAGCTGATGGAATTTCAAAACGCCGGCCACACTTTCTTTAACTTCAATTCGGATGAGCAAAATTACGAACTCACCCTCCGTGCGACGGACCATTTTTTGGTCGGGCTTGGCATCTTGGAGCCGGATCCTCTCGCAGGACTCATGCACTGACCTTGCGTCGTTTAAATTTAGTGCCATGATCCCACGTCCATGAGCGAACTGCAGTTTTCCCCTATCGATGAGATCGTCACTGAGATGAAGGCAGGGCGCCTTGTCATCGTTACAGATGATCCCGGGCGCGAGAATGAGGCTGACCTTATCGGAGCCGCTTCGCTCATTACGGCTGAGTCCATCGCCTTCATGGCGAACCACGGACGCGGGCTGATTTGCACACCCATCTTACCCGACCGCGCGGAGGCCCTAGACCTCCCGCCCATGACGCCTAAAAACCGGGAATCGCACAAGACGGCATTTACTATTTCTATCGATGCGGCCGAGGGCATCACCACCGGGATCTCCGCGGCCGACCGCGCCCATACGATCCGGCTCCTCGCCGATCCAGCGACGGAGCCCAGCGCCTTTGTCCAACCCGGACATATTTTCCCGCTCACCGCAAAAGAAAGCGGCGTCCTCCGCCGCGCGGGACATACCGAGGCCGCCATCGACCTCGCCCGCCTCGCAGACCTCCCCCCAGCGGGCGTGATCTGTGAAATCATGCATGCAGACGGCACGATGGGACGCGTCGGTGACCTTGGTGAATATCAGGAAAAACATGGCCTCAAGGCCTGCACCATCGCGCAACTCATCGAGTATCGCCGCCGCTCTGAGCGCCTCGTCACCTGCGAGCAAGTCATCAAAATGCCCACCGATTTTGGGAACTTCAACTGCCACCTTTACCGCGTCAGCACTGATAACTCAGAACACCTCGCTCTCGTAAGAGGTGACATTGACCCAGAAAAACCAGTCCTGGTGCGCGTGCACTCCGAGTGCCTCACCGGAGATGTCTTCGGCTCCTGCCGTTGCGATTGTGGCGGCCAACTCCACACTGCGATGAAGCACATTGCAGAGGAAGGCGGCGTGCTTCTCTACCTAAAACAAGAGGGCCGCGGCATCGGCCTCGCCGCCAAAATCCACGCATACAAACTACAAGAACAAGGGTTCGACACCATCGAGGCGAACGAGAAACTAGGATACGGATCAGACCTCCGAGATTACGGAATGGGCGCACAAATGCTCTACGATCTGGGCATCCGGAAAATCCGCCTCCTTACCAATAATCCAAAGAAAGTCATCGGGCTAGAAGGCTACGGATTAGAGATTGTGGAAGAAGTCCCCATCCGACTTCAGTCCAATCCTCACAACGAAAAATACCTTGAGACAAAACGATTACGCATGGGGCACGACCTCTAATTGACAAAACCGTATTCCGCCTGCATACAAATCCCACGCATGTCGTCCACCATCCCACCTAAGCCCCGTGTCCTTTCAAAGGGGAAAATGCGAATTTCTATCGTCGCTGCGAAGTTCAATCAGGAATATACCGACGCCCTCGTCGAGAACGCCGTGGATGAAATCGACACCTTTACGACCGAGGCCCGCGTCGACCTCGTCCGCGTCCCGGGGGCTTTTGAAGTCCCCGTCGTGTGTAAAAAAATCATCGAGGAAGAAGCGCCTGATTGTATCATCGCCCTGGGTTGCATCATCCGTGGTGGTACGGGCCACGCTGACCTCGTCGCCTCCTCAGTCACAGAAGCTCTCCAAAATCTCGCCGTCGCAAAAACGACCCCCATCATCCATGAGGTCCTTTTAGTTGAAGACGAAAAACAAGCGTATGCACGCTGCATCGGTAAAAAACTCAACCGCGGCCGCGAAGCCGCCCGCAGCGCTCTCGACATCATTGAAGTGATGAACGAGGTTAGCCGCGAAAACCAATCTCTGCGCCTTCACCCAAGCA
>JALZWJ010000254.1 GCA_023300065.1 Akkermansiaceae bacterium | reverse complement strand
TTACTCCCGGACGAGCCGAGATACGGGCCTTTTTGGACCGCTTTTTGGTCGATTGCGTGACAGGCGATACATCCTTGGCGGGTGTAGAGTTTTTCGCCAAGAGTGGGGTTACCCGTGGCAGTCATCGCGAGCTTGGTCACTTCTTTAGAGGTCAGCTCAATGAGCTTTTTACCCGCACTTGCTTTCGCGGCGGCGATCACTTTTTTGGCATGCTTTGCGACCTCGATGAGAGTGTCATTATCACTATCGATGGCGTTTTCAATCTGCTTATCGAAACCCGGCAGGAGGAGATCTGCCAAGGCCATGAAGAGGCCTTCTTCACGAGGGTTCTTACGAATCATCGCGAGGATGGGAGTCTTTTGATTCTCCTTAATGAGTGGGCTCTGCGTGAAGGTCAGGAGGCTGGTCCAGGCGACGCGACTCTCGGACGGGCTCCCCTTCGCTCCGATTTCACGGAGCTTGGCGGTGGAGAGGACTAAGGCGGGCTGGTTCACAAAATCGTTTAACTCGCGGAGGACATCTTCCTTTCGCTCTCCATCGTCAAGCCAGCTACCTAGGACTGCGACTTGATTAACAATGGCGCGTCCCTCGATCACTCTACCGAGTGCGCGGTATCCCTTCACTCGCTCATCCCATGGGCGTGTTTTATCCTTCGCGGCTTCAGTAAGAATATTGATATCCGCCTGCTTAATCTCGGGAGTCACGAGAGCCAGAGTGAAAGGGTCTTGATCACCGAGCTTCAGCTTAGAAACAGGGACGCGGTTCGTGCCTAGAATGGTGAGCATTTTCTCCTGATTTTCGGGGGTGAGTTTTTCAAAAACACCTTCTAAGGCCGCCGTTATGTTCGCGGTCTCATCCCATGTTTTGAGATCGAAATAAGGGCCACGGTCATCGGGACGGGTCCCCCACCAGCTCTTCAGATCCCATTCCCCTTCACGGTGGAAGAGGCGGGCTAAGATCTCGATCAGCTCCAAGCGTTCGCTGTCAGAGCTCTGCGTGAGCTTTGCCGAGACACCTGAAACGACCTCGGGAAGATGGAGCCTCATGAGGGCGAGGCGGGCAAGGCGCACCTGAGTCTGCGTGAGGAGAGTCTCGGTATCAGCGAGGGTCACGAGGGTGCGAATCGCGGTGTTACTAATGCGAGGGTCATTTGCACGACTCGTGGCTTGGATGATCTTGCGCGTCGCATCCGAGGTTGGATGAGAGATCCTAGCAAGCGCGATGGTGGACTGGAGTTGAGTCCGGCGAGACTTAGAGTCAAGAGACTCCGTGATGAACGCGACCGACTCCTTAGAAAGTTCGGTCTCCATTTCAGCCGCAGCGCGGATGATGAATTCACGGATTGCGGTGCGTGTCTTCCAATGAGTCATGAAGTGGCTGATCAAGTCATCCGCTTTTGAGCCATCTAGCTGCGCGAGCGTGAAAATGGCGGCGACATTAGTCTCAATTGTCGTCGACGAGTCATGAATGACGTCCAGCAAACGAGAGGCAGCGTCACCACCTCCACGGGCTAGGATCTCCCGCTGCACTTCGAGGCGGCGCACCGCTGAAGCGCTCTTTAGCTGTGCCACTAGGTCAACGAGATTCATCTTCGTCAGATCAGGGAAGGGCTCAGATTTGAAGCCCTTTTTGATGAGTTTTTGCACCATCCCGATCTTCTTTCCTTTTCCGGCAAAGCGGAATTTGCCTCCACGCCAATCGCAGAGGTAGAGATTTGAGGAGCCATCGACATCGATATCGACCGCACGGGGCAGCTTCATGAAGACGCGTTCTTTCATGGAGAAATCTGCGCCCTTCCGCGTGATGCGGTCATTGTAAATTTTCCCGGTGGTCCAGTCGCAGGTTAGGAGGAGTTCATCATGCCCTGGCTCTGCGAGATAAAGGGCACCCGTGCCGCTTCCACCGCCGAGGTCGAGGAGGGGCTTGACGGCCTCATCCGCGAAGTTTTTATAGAGCTTAGGATAGCCATGTTCTGAGCCGTTAGTCAGGTGATGCACGCGGATGTTCCACCCCTTGCCATCGTTTGTATTGTCCCGTGTGAAGAGGTCGAGGGTCGGGCTAATCGCGACATCACAGATGTTACGCGTATTGTATGAGTAGACCTCTAGGTCCGTTCCGTCTGGCCGCACCCGCGCGACGCCACCGCCCCGGAATGTGATCACTTTGCCATCGGTGCCTTTTGTTCCCTCCATCCCGAAGTCGCCCACCGCGATGTAAATCCAACCATCGATCCCCATTCGGCAACCATTCGTAGTGTGATCAGATCCACGTGGGTGACGCAGACCGAAACCTAGGTTCTCCAACAGCACTTTATGCTCATCTGCCACGCCATCTCCCGTGGTATCGCGGAAGGAGCTGAGGAAGGGAGGGTGCACTAGGTAGAGCGTGTCTCTCACAAAATGCCCACCTCGGGGACTGTCGACATTTGGGACGAAGTCCACGAACTTGTCGGCCTTGCCATCACCATTCGTGTCCTGACAGGAGACAATCTTCCCCATATTCTTGTCCTTACCGATCGAGCCATTGAGATCTACCGAAACGTAAACGGTCCCGTCTGCTGCTGCGCTCAGGGCGGTCGGGTATTCAACATCAAAAGGCTTGGCCCAATTTGAAATTTTATAACCATTAGGGAGAGCCAGCAGAGGGCTGACGAGGAGCAAGGAGACAAAGTATTTTATCATAAAAGGAATCGGGTGATTGTTTCTTCCCATAACGGTCCAATCAACCCATTCTTTTCACATGCGCAAAGCTTTTCTTCTTGGAGCCGGTTTAGGGACCCGCCTCCAACCCCTCACTAACACTCTTCCTAAGCCGCTTATTCCCTTCGCGAACCGGCCGTTGATCACCCATGTTCTTGATCATTGTATCGCAGCGGGCATTACGGACTTTGCGATCAATACCCACCACCTTCACGAGGCATGGGGAAAAGCCTTCCCAGACGGCACGTATCGAGGAGCGACTCTCACCTTCTTCCATGAGCCCGTTCTCTTAGAAACTGGCGGTGGGATTAAAAACATCGCCGAGTGGATCAATGGAGATCCAATTCTTATTTATAATGGTGACATCATCACAGACCTCCCCATCGACCGCCTCATCACCGGGCACATGGCATCGAACAATACGGCGACCCTCGCCACGCAAGACCACGGGCCAGCCCTCCACCTTACGCTTGATGGCCACCGCATTACCGATATCCGCGGGCTTGTGAATGGGGAAACCGGCACCCACCAATTTACGGGGATTTACTGTATTGATGCCTCCATTCTAGATCGCATCCCGGGGGATGAGAAAATCTCCGTCATTCCCGCCTTCATAGAACTCATCAAGCGCCAAGAGCTCGGCGCCTACCATGTAAAAGGCCAGCCCCAGTGGCTAGACCTCGGAACACGTGAGTCTTATATGGAAGCCAGCTTCTCTTTGCCCCCCGAGGTTCACCCAGAAGCGCAAGTCTCACCCACCGCGAAAATTGACAATTCATGGATCGGAGCCGATTGTATCGTGGAAGAAGGAGTAACTTTGAAAAACACCATTCTCTGGCCCGGCACTCAGGTTTTACGGGATGCGCAATTGACAAACTGCATTGTTCACAGCACTTCCCCAGTCCAAGGCGTGCACCAAGACGCCGATCTTTAACTCCCCTCTCTAGATCCCTCCCAACCGCTCTCGACCGATGCCTGCCGATACCTTGCTCACTGCCGTCCGCGCCCACTTGAATCTCTCCCCGACTCACCGAGTCCAAATGGAGCCTATCCAAAAGGGCGCCTCAGGACGCACCATCATCCGGATCCAACCAGATGATCACCCCAGCTTCATCGGCGTGCACTACACACTTGAGCGTTCGGATAATGCGAACTTCCTTCCTGTTGCGGAATTCCTCACCAGCGCTGGGCTCAATATCCCCGGAGTTCTTTACGATAACATCCGCCGCCACGTGGCCCTCATTGAGGACCTCGGCGACAAGGACCTCCTCAGCCTCAAGGATGCCCCCTATGAGGAACGCGAGCCTTATTACCGCTCCGCTTTCGAACAACTCGATAAACTCCTCTACACCCGCCCCCCAAAGGACTTCGACCTCCAGCCCATCTTTGATGAGCCCCTCTACCGCTGGGAACAGGAATATTTCTTCGAACACTTCGTCGAGACCCACCTTGGCAAAGACGCTTCCGGCCTTCGCCAAGACCCCATCCTTCTCAGCCTCGCAAAACGCCTCGGCGCCACTGCGCCCCACATGGTCCACCGCGACTTCCAGTCGGAAAACCTCATGCTCCATGAGAACCAAGCCTACATTATCGACTTCCAAGGCCTCCGCATGGGACGCCAAGAATACGACCTCGCCTCACTGATTTACGACCCCTACATGCAGCACTCGGCCGAGGATCGCCGTAAGCTCCTGGAACTCTGGGAAGAAGTCTGCGAAGAAGAGCCCATCGAGCCCATCCTCAAAGAGTGCGCCGCCCAACGCCTCATGCAGGCCCTCGGCGCTTTCGCCAATCTCGGACACAACAAGGGGAATCAATGGTATCTTGATCAAATCCCCTCCGCCATGGCCTCCCTTAAAGAAGTCATCGCAGACACCCCCCTTGAGGATGCCCTCGGGCCTTTTCTCGACTAATCACACCCATATTGTTAAGAGATCGCAGTCGCTATGTCTTCCCTGCGGTCAAAGCTCCCCGTCATCCTCCCGCTCCTCATCGGAGTCGGTCTTCTATGCGGCATCACCCGTTGGCAGCCGCTCGCCCCCATCATCCCGCTAGAGCACTCCCTCTTCCTCTTTCCCGAGCGCTTTGAGCCGGACTCCCACTTCCCTGACCACGGCCAGCTCGCCGACTTCCAAGTCACCCCCTTCCTCTTCACCGGAGAAGACAAACCCCGCTCGCTAGGCAGCTATGTCATCGATGACGAAACGCGCGACATCATTGACCTCACCCCAGATAAATGGGCCTACCTCCTCGACACCATCCGTAGACAGAACCAAGGCCTGCTCATCATCACCGCCCCCCTCTCGTGGTCAGATGCCAGCGAGCTAGCCCTCAAAACCCTCGACCACCAAATCAGCCAAGCGCCTAACCTCGTCATCGGACTGAATGCGGAATTTAACCACACTGCCGCTCCTCTCCCCCCCTTTCTTACCAGCTCCGTCATCGCCACCACCTCGGACTCGGACTTTCAAACACTCCCTCAGATCGACTTCCTCCCGCTCCCCCCATCCATCAATGCCCCCCTCTTCGGCATCTCCTCCGTGCAAGGCCTCCCCATCGAGAACTCCTCCAGTAAATTTAAAATCCCGATGCTCGTCCGCTGGGCAGACTCCATCCTCCCCACCACCCATCTCGCCGCCCTCATCGCGGCGCATCAACTCACCCCTGCCGATGTCATCATCACCTCCTCCGGCCACCTTCGACTCGGGCCAAAGGGCACCATCCTAAAGATCGATCACCAAGGCCGCGCCCTCTTCCCCAACTCTGGCAACACCACCCGCTCCGCCTCAGAACTCCTCATCACCCCCTCAACCGCTACCTCCTCAAAGATCCTCCTCGCCGCCCAAAGCCCAGACTTCCTCGCCCTTCTAGAAACCCACCTCACCCAGGCCCTCACCCAGACTCCCTCTGCCCAAACTCCCTATACCCGCTGGCCTCTCCCCATGGAAATCGCGGCCCTCATCATCCTCACCCTCATCATCCAGACTCGCCGCCTCTGGCTGATCATCCCCGTCATCGCCCTCCTCTTTGCGGGCTCCGTATTTCTCAACCATTGGTTCCTCGCCACCCCTTCCCTTCTTCTCCTCACCACCTTTTTTCTAATCCCTCGACCCAAGCCCCCGCTCGAACAAAAAAAGGAAGACTCGCCCGAAAAAACACCCCCAGCAAAGCCGGTCGAAACAGCCACAAAACACCCCGCCAAGAAGGTGCCAACGAAGGCCCCTAAAAAAGCCTCGCGCAAAAAATCACCACCTCAAAAAAAGAAAAGGAGATAGCTCACTCCGTTTCCCCTTCCCCCAGCCCATCCCAGCCGCTAGTTCTTTGGCATGCGCGAAGATGTGAAGAAGCTCCTCAGTCTCCAGGAAATTGACCAATCGATCTTAGCCTTAGAAGCAGAGCTCGTAAAAATCCCCAAGCTTCAAGAAGCTGCCAAGGAACGCCTCGCCAACGACTCCGCCGCCGTCGCCACCGCTAAGGCCGACTACCAAGCCAACGAAGTCGAAATCAAAAATGTCGAACTCGACATCGGCACTCGTAAAAATTCCATCGACCGACTGAAAAATCAGCAGTTCGAAACCAAGAAAAACGAAGAATACACCAAGCTTGGCGAAGAAGTCATCCGCTACGAAGCACAGGTCGATGACCTCGAGACCCGCGAACTAGAGCTCATGGAAGTGGCCGATGACCGCCGCCAAAAAGTCGCCACCGCCGATGCCGCCCTTGCGATAACCCAAGGCTCCATCGACCAAGAAATCGCCGAACTCGAAGCCCAAGCCAGCGAGCGCAAAGCTGAACTCGCCGAAGTCCAATCCTCCCGCGAAGCCAAAGTCACCGACCTCGGCGACGACGACCTCATGGACGTCTACACCCGCCTCTTTAACAAGCGCGAGGGCCGAGCGATCGTCCTCGTCAACCCGGCCAAGAGCTGCACCTCCTGCCACGTGCAAGTCACCCCCGCCACCTTCGCCCTCGCCCAATCCGGCTCAGAGATTTCCCACTGCGACAACTGCGGGGCGATTCTCTTTCCCTCATAGGAGCGACCCGCCAATCACTGCGGAAACGTGAATTTTTTGGCGTCATCCAGACGCCATCGCACCAACTTGTTAACAGCCAATCTCTATGAGGTGTGTTTTTTTACGAAAAACGCCCAGATATTTTTATGTTCATTGACTTGTTTTAAGAAAACAAGAAAATCAAGGAAGCATGACGTTCCAATTAGTTCAATCTTTCGCAATTATTAAGCTTTACCCAAGCTCGACTGGCATTCGACTCATTTACTACCCCGTGATCAACGGAAATGTGGGACAGATGGGAACCGCATTCTGTGATCTGGAAATCCCGATGGAAGCGATTGGCGACCTCTGGGCTACCACTAAAACCCTCCTTCAATCGGGCGAAGAACTCGTGCATCAAATCCCAGTCCGAGATCATCCCTACCGGAGTCTTCCCCGCGTCACCATTTACCGAGATGCTCCTAAGAGCTCGGCTTCCCGCTCTGGAGCGTGCTGGTTTCACATTGTCGATGACCCCAAAGCCCGCCGCATTCGTAAAATCCAGCTCTCCACACGCGACCTCCACAGCCTGGAACTCGCCTGCCAAACGGCAACCTCTCTGGAGATGACTCAAACTCAGACCCACTCCCAGCTCAGCCCCATCCCAGCAGAGCATCAAGGCTCCCGATTTTCCTTTGCCAACGCGTAAGATTCATTGATCCTCCGCCACGTCATGGCGAAGCCCAA
>JALZWJ010000253.1 GCA_023300065.1 Akkermansiaceae bacterium | reverse complement strand
GCTCTTCCGATCTTTTGATAACACTTCATCGAGGCGCGGTGCAGGATCAATTTCTTTTGATGGAAATTAAGCGGCCAGTGCACATCCCGGCCAAACATGAGGGAATCCTCCAACAAATAGACCAAGCGTCCCTTTGCTAAACCAGGGTGGGCTTCAAAAAGTTGATGAGGAAAAACAAGAGTGACATCCATTGCGGTTGCAAGATGGTAAGAAAACCCAATTTGTCTAACCGTAATTCACAGCCCCCCCCAACGAGCCACCCTTGAAACAAAACACCTACTCCTCAGAATACTGCACCCTACCCCGCTTCAATCGCTCACGATTCTCCTTAAACTTCTTCCCATGCTTCGTCATCCGTCCATTCACCCGCTTCCGCCACATCCGAAAACTCGAGGGCTTCAACTCACGCCGCATCAGCTTGATCACCTCCGCCTCAACCAATCCCGTCCTCTTTAAAATCTCATCAAAAGTCGTCCGGTCCTCCCACGCCATTCGAATAACACCACTCACTTCCTGTTCCGTCATAGGCGATCATAGTCTAAGTTTACAAATCCACAAATCCGCGCAAAAAAAAGGAACAACTCTCGGTCTTCTATTTCACAAGTTCAGGAAACTTTTCCTGAAACTTTCTCGCACGGGGAATGGAAACTCCACGAATGTATCCGTCTTCTGGATGCTTTCTCTCGTAATCCTGATGATAATCTTCACCAACCCAAAACTTCTGAAACGGGAGAACCTCCGCCGCAACTTCCTTCGGAGCTAGCTCCTCATTCAAAACCGCAACCTTAGCGTCGATGATCTTTTTCTGTTCTGCGTTTTGGTAAAAAATGATGGAACGGTATTGTGAACCTCGGTCTCCTCCCTGCCCATTTACTTGTGTCACGTCCTGCGAGCCAAAATAGGCATCCACGAGTGAAGAAAAACTCACCACCTCAGGATCATAGATGATTTCGACCGCTTCCGCATGCCCGGTTTCACCTGTGTTACTTGATTCGTAAGTCGGGTTATCCGTGTGACCTCCACTGTAACCAGAAATCGACTCCTCCACCCCTCTGATGCTTTCAAAAATTCCTTCCACGCACCAAAAACATCCGCTCGCAAAATAGGCGTAAGCTTTGCCATCTTTGAGGGGAACTTCTACCGGCGTCTCGGTGCTCTGTGCTTCCTTTTCCGCAGAGCGGTCAGTGGTAGGCTTTGAACAAGCGGTCGCCACGAATAGTAAGCAACCGAGTCCAAGGTTTGAGAGGATTCGCTTCATGCCCGTGAGATAACCTAAAACTCACTTTATTCCAAACGATTGCCATCTTTGAATAAAAATCGCCTCGACTGCCAAAAACAGCTGCGCTCATTCAGGAGCAAAATCAGTGGAGCCGCTGGACGGAATTGAACCGTCGACCTATTCATTACGAGTGAATTGCTCTACCCCTGAGCTACAGCGGCGACTCTACGAGCAGTTGATAAATTCATCCCCACAAATGCACAAGGTCTTTCATCCCCCTCACCCAACGTCAATTCCTGAGTCGGCAGCTCCTAATCACTGATTCCTGCGATTCAAGCCTCTCTTTTCCCAAGTAGATTTTCAAAAGAGCAGAGTCCCAGAGCGACTTCTTGAAATGGCAAGGCATGACAAGGGCGTGATCTGGAGACCACAACTGAGGGATAACGCCGTCATTCCAATGAAAATGCCCGGCTCTCGCGAGATCACAAAATGCTGGCTCAAAAAACACCTAAACCCACAGTTTACTCTTTTAGAACTCAAAGTCCGATTACTCTCAATAAAGTTTCGTGAAAATCTACTCCGCATTTTGTGGTTTCAGTCGACTCAGATGTCTTTTAAACAGGGAAGAAGGACGCCGACGGCTAGGTAGTGAAAATCGGAAAACGCAAAGACCATCTTAATAAGACAATTCAGCGGTTGAAATCACTCATATTCTGAGCGAGAAAAGTTCATGTTTAAAAGTGATATCGAGATTGCTCGCGCGGCGAATCTACAACCTATTTCAGGGATTGCTGGGCAACTCGGGATTCCGACAGAGGCACTGCATCCCTACGGGCACACAAAGGCGAAGATCGATTCCAAATACATCCAATCACTTGAGAGCAAACCTGATGGCAAACTCATTTTAGTCACTGCGATCAGCCCGACCGCCGCCGGTGAAGGGAAAACCACCACGACCGTAGGCATTGCCGATGGCCTCAACCGGATCGGAAAACGGGCCCTAACTTGCCTGAGAGAGCCGAGCTTGGGGCCGTGCTTTGGGATGAAGGGCGGCGCAGCTGGAGGAGGAATGGCACAGGTGGTGCCGATGGAGGACATCAACCTACACTTCACCGGTGATTTCCACGCGATCGGCGCCGCCAATAACCTGCTGGCAGCTTTGATCGATAACCACATCCACCACGGCAACGCCCTCGATATCGATGTGAGAAAAATCAACTGGCGTAGGGTAGTGGACATGAATGACCGCGCGCTGCGCAAGACGATCGTGGCGACGGGAGGAACTGCCAATGGATTCCCTAGGGAGGATGGCTTTGATATCACAGTAGCTTCTGAGATTATGGCGATCTTTTGCCTAGCTTCTGATTTTTCAAATTTGGAGACGCGTCTGGGGAAAATCGTAGTGGGCTACAGTCGACAAGGAACGGCAATTACGGCGGCGCAGCTGAATGCAGATGGCGCGATGACGGTCCTCCTGAAGGATGCCTTCATGCCCAATCTCGTCCAGACTTTGGAAAATAACCCAGCGATTATTCACGGCGGTCCTTTTGCCAATATCGCACATGGTTGCAACTCGGTAGTGGCAACGAAGACGAGCCTCAAGCTAGCTGATTATGTGATCACCGAGGCAGGTTTCGGCGCTGATCTAGGGGCTGAAAAGTTCTTTAACATTAAATGCCGGAAAGCGAAATTAAAGCCTGCTGCGGTTGTCCTAGTCGCTACCATTCGCGCCTTAAAAATGCATGGCGGAGTCGCGAAGGATGACCTAGCGGCAGAGAATGTGGATGCCGTGCGCACAGGCTGCGTGAATCTTAAGCGTCACTTACAGAACGTGAAATCATTCGGGGTGCCAGTCGTCGTGGCGATCAATCAATTTAGTGCCGACACCGAAGCCGAACTTACAGCAGTCCGGAAGTCAGTCGAGGAGCATGGAGCCGTCGCAATCGTCTGTTCCCACTGGGCCGATGGCGGATCAGGCACGGAAGAGATGGCACGCCATTTAGTCGAAATGGTAGACGCTAAGAACTCTCAATTCACTCTCAGTTATCCGGATGAAATGCCACTGCTTGAAAAGATCGAGACCATCGCCCACAAGCTCTATGGCGCAGCCAAAGTCAGCGTGGACGCCAAAACCCTAAAGCAAATTAAGACACTGCAGGAAGAGTATGGGCACTTCCCGATTTGCATGGCCAAGACTCAGTATAGCTTCTCGACCGATCCTAATTTAAAAGGCGCACCGGAAGGACATACCATTTCAATTCGAGAGGTCAGGCTATCGGCCGGAGCGGAATTTATCGTCGTGATTTGCGGTGGAATTATGACCATGCCAGGGCTCCCGAAAGTTCCTGCCGCAAATCAAATCCGACTTAATAGTGAGGGTCATATTGAGGGGTTGTTCTAAAATTCATGACGAGCATCGTCACTCCTTCATCACAAAAAAACCTCCCCCTTCTCCAGAGAGCGAGCGCGGAGATCGCCTCCTCTTCCGACCCCTTGCTTCTTGGTATTGCAAAGCCACCCCTTTCACAAATCCCTCACTCCCCATC
>JALZWJ010000252.1 GCA_023300065.1 Akkermansiaceae bacterium | reverse complement strand
TATGAAGAAACAAAATTACAAGGCCGCCTTGATTGCTCTGATTCTCGCTCCATCTTACGTTGCTCTGGCGCAAGATACCGCGCCAGAGCATGGAGCGAGTTCGATCGATCAATGCCCCGTCATGGGAAAGGCCGCCAGCCCGCTACGCCACACGGCGGCGTCCGCTCTCTCGAACCGTGATTGGTGGCCTAACCAGCTGAACTTAGAGATTCTGCACCAGAACTCTGCCAAAGCGAACCCAGTGGGAGGGGACTTTGATTACGCTGCAGAGTTCGCCAAGCTCGACCTAGAAGCGCTCAAAAAAGACCTCGCCACACTCATGACCACCTCGCAGGACTGGTGGCCGGCGGACTATGGGAACTACGGCCCACTCTTCATCCGCATGGCTTGGCACAGTGCCGGAACGTACCGTGTCACGGATGGTCGTGGAGGTGCCTCCGATGGCGCCCAGCGATTCGCCCCCCTGAACAGTTGGCCGGATAACGCGAACCTTGATAAAGCGCGCCGCCTCCTCTGGCCGATTAAGCAAAAGTATGGTCAAAAAATCTCGTGGGCCGATCTCATGGTCCTCACCGGAAACGTCGCGCTAGAGACCATGGGCTTCGAGACCGTGGGCTTTGGCGGTGGCCGCGCCGATGTTTGGGAACCTCAGCAAGACATCTTCTGGGGACCCGAATCTAAGTGGCTTGCTGATGAACGTCACAGTGGCGATCGTGAGCTAGATTATCCTCTCGCAGCAGTCGAGATGGGTTTGATCTATGTGAATCCCGAGGGACCACACGGGAATCCAGATCCCCTTGCCTCAGCGAAGGATATCCGCGCAACCTTCGCCCGTATGGCGATGAATGACGAAGAGACCGTCGCGCTCATCGCGGGTGGCCATACCTTTGGCAAATCCCACGGAGCAGCCTCGCCTAAGGGCAATGTCGGCGCCGCACCCGAAGGCGCTCCGCTCGCAGAGCAGGGCCTCGGCTGGAAGAATGGCTACAAGACGGGCAAGGGCGTAGACACCATTACCAGCGGACTTGAGGGAGCTTGGACCAGCGCTCCCACCAGGTGGTCGCACATGTATTTTGCCAATCTCTTCACCTATGATTGGGAACTCATCAAGAGCCCGGCAGGCGCGAAGCAATGGCGGCCGAAAGATGGTGCGGGGGATGGCACAGTCCCAGACGCCCATGACTCTTCGAAAAGCCATGCGCCCATGATGTTAACCTCTGATCTAGCTCTCAAAATGGACCCCGCATACGGGAAGATTTCGCGCCGCTTTTTCGAAAACCCAAAGGAGTTTAAAGATGCCTTCGCCCGTGCGTGGTATAAATTAACCCACCGTGATATGGGGCCGACTTCCCGCTACCTAGGTGCTGATGTCCCGAAGGTAGAAATGATCTGGCAGGATCCCGTCCCAGCCGTCGACCATAAGTTGATCGATGATGCGGATGCTACGGAATTGAAGAAAACACTCCTAGCCTCTGATCTCACCACCTCTCAGCTGGTCTCCACGGCTTGGGCCTCCGCTTCCACTTTCCGCGGGTCTGACCTCCGTGGTGGTGCCAATGGTTCACGTATCAGGCTCGCTCCTCAAAAGGACTGGGCCGTGAATGAGCCACAGGCACTCGCTAAGGTCCTTACAGTTCTGGAGAAAGTGCAAAAGGAGTTCAATGACGCGCAATCTGACGGGAAAAAAGTCTCCCTCGCGGACCTCATCGTTCTCGGTGGATCCGCTGGGATCGAGGCCGCCGCGGAGAAGGCTGGCCACGATGTGAAAGTCGCCTTCTCACCCGGCCGCACTGATGCCACTCAGGAAATGACTGAGATCACCTCGGTCTCCTATCTTGAGCCAAAGACCGATGGCTTCCGGAACTACCTCGGAGAAACACTCGACCGACCTGCTCCTGAAAATCTCGTGAACCGCGCGCAGCTCCTCACCCTGACCGCGCCAGAAATGACCGCTCTCATCGGCGGGATGCGCGTGCTCGATACCAATGTGGGTCACCCTGATTTGGGCGTTCTCACCGACCAGCGCGGATCGCTGACCAATGACTTCTTCGTCAACCTCCTCGACATGGATACCGAGTGGAAAGTCTCGCCAATGTGTGAGCACTTCTTCGAGGGCCGCAGTCGCAGTGACGGCAAGGTGAAGTGGACCGCCACCTCGGTGGATCTCGTCTTTGGGTCAAACTCCCAGCTCCGCGCCATCGCGGAAGTCTATGCGAGTTCCGATGCAGAAGAACGCTTCGTAAAAGACTTCATCGCCGCTTGGACTAAAGTGATGAACCTCGATCGGTTCGACCTCTAGAATCATCCCGTAAACTCCGACAAACACCCTTTTGAGATCATCCTCTCAGAAGGGTGTTTTTGGTTTTAGCTTAGCGTAATTTCTCCTCTTTCGGATTCTCTGCGGAGAGAATCTTCATCAAACCGCAAAAAGGTCGTGGCGACCTCCAGATAATATTCATCAATGCGGTTTTCCGCACAGCGAGGAGGTTGAGGGCGGGGGGCTGAGAGCTGGTGCTCTCGGCTACGGTCGCTCGCTACCAACCATAGCAGCTATGGAGTCTCTTTTCTTAGCTTGATCGCGCTGTCCAGATTCTACTGCTCGCGCATCAGTTGGAGCACTCGTTGCTCGTAGGCTTTACCGTAGCGGGAGTATTGGTTTTGGATCCAGACTTGCTTCTTCTTTGGGTCGGCTTTGTTTTGGTAGCTCTCGGTCAGAGATTTTTCAAAACGGGGGCGTAGGACCTCACTGCGGCCCACTAAAATGCGGACTGATTTTTCGGGAGCAGGAGTGACTGTGAGCGGGAGGATTTCTTCCGTCTTCCCGGCGGGCACGATCCAGAAAATACGGAGGCCGGGCTGGGTGAAGTAGCTATGCCACCAAGTCTGCACCATTCCGTGAGCCTCCTCTGGGGTCAGGCCATTTTCTAAAAGCCCCTCCGTCATCGCCTCGTAGACCGGGCGTTCCCACTTTAGACCTCCGACCGTGAAGTCGGCCTCCGCGATCGTTTTAATTTCCCTTTTTCCGAGGCCTTCTTTGATGAGGTAAAAGCGGGCGGTCCGCTCAGGAGTGATCTCATGCACCAAGAGAAAGGGGACCTTTTCCTCACCGGTGTTTTCGAGATGCAGGGTCTCCGCATCATCGATGCGGAAGGTCACGGGGAGATCAAAGTTCCCGACGCCACGATAGAAAAGGTAGTCCTCATACTGCTCGCCGACTTTGACGATGTTCGCCTTCGGATTCCGAGGCCGGAGCCAGTTCATGGTCTCGCCATTTTTAAAAGTCAGCCCACGCGAGGCATCGGGCCCTAGGACCTCGACCTCCCACTCGATCTTTCCCGAACGATGCTCCGCAAAGTCAATGCCACCTCGGTGACGAAAGCGCTTCTCTTCCGCCGCTGGGGTGATTCTCACAGGGAGCGCTGGCTGGCCCTTCTTGATTTCTGGTGCGCTCTCTCCACCGGAACGAGTGGGGAACCATTGACTGATCGAGCCTCCTTTAAAGCCAACCTCAACCTTCGCCTGAAAGGGCTCCTCTGAGTAGAAGTAGATCACTGGAGTCTCCATCTTGATCGTCACATTCCGCAGCGGACGTTGCAGATAGTATCCCTTCGGCCCATAGCCTGCTGGCCCAATGTTTCGCATCCCATCCAGCGCTTCGACAAAGTGTGGGAGCCGTTCCTCCTCACGTTCCAGCCCCGCTAGCAACTGCCCATCCGAACCAGAAACTGAAGTGAAGGTGCCCCATTCGTGAAGGGTGTAACCGTGAGCCGGGGAGCATAGGGCCGAGGCAGAGAGAGTAACGCGAGCGATAAGTCTGATTTTCATGTCAGCGCTGAGCGTATCATGAAATTTTAAAGATGGGTCGGGGGAGGCCAGAGTTTTACCAGCTCTTTACATGATTTGGCTTGAGCCAGGGCTCTTAAAAATCCTCAAGAATCCTCTCCAATTTTCATAAATCTGAGTTGAAAATTCCCAGCAAAAAAACTGACCACAGAAAGAGCGGAAAGGAGCAGAAGCTTGGTCGAGGGGGGCACCACAGAGCGAAAAGAGAAAGCAGAGCTAAGAAAGAGTTTTGCAGAACCTTTAAAACCCAGTAATCACTTCGGCTCGATCATCGCAGTGGTTAAGCCGAAAGAAGAGCCGGAGCCCTCCGAGTGACCGCTATGACTGGCTCTTACTTCACCTCGACCCGGTAGAGGTGCATCGGAATCGTATCGATGTTCTCGATGCTATAGTGAGGTCCGTGGGCCTCGGCCCAGACCACGCCTTGAGGCGGTTTCCCCTGACTCACGATCTGCCTATTCGCATTACGGATGATGTTCTCAGCGGTGCGATGCACGATGATGACGCCGGGGAGATCGTGGTTATGAAGGGGGATCATCCCGCCCGGCGGATTCACGATCTCCATCACACGGACCCGATGGTTTTCGAAAACCGGCTCGTGGCCCTCAGGCGGCTCGGAGTGTGAGTGATGAGAGCAAGCCGAACTGAGCAAGCTGAGAGTGCCTGCAAGAGAGATGAGTGCTTTCATGGCTTCGGGGGCTTAACAGATGACCATTGGAGCCCCATTTGGAAAGGTGGGAGGTCCTGTCGGTGCGGGGTCGGGCGAGGTCGATTGGCAGGAAGAAAGGGCGAAGAGGCTGAGCGCGAGAGCGGCGAGTTTCATTTTTGTTTTCATGATGGTTTCAAGGAAAAGAACGACGAGACCTTGATCTCGGCTGAGGAAGCTGTCGATCAGGTTTCCTGAATTTACCAAAGCCATAAGGTGACTGATCTCGCGGGGCCTCTGAGCGCCGTTTTCCCGTCCCTTCTATGATCCTGATATCGCAACGCTTTTCCTCGCTCTTCTTCGATTTGAAAGAGCTGTGGCCCAAGTTGGAATGCGTAACTTTTGACGGAAGTTCCCTTTAGATTTCGATTTCTTAATAGGTCTATCAGAGATCCCCGAAGGAGATTGACGAAGTCTTACCTTCCCGTAGGATCTTTAAATGAAAGGGGAGTCGTTCCCCTTAGATACGAGGGTTGAGCGCCAAATCGTAAGTGAGGGGAATCCCTGATAGACGAGTTAAGCCCAACCCTCGTAACGCTGATAAATACTGTTATGAAAATAGTAATTGTCGCCCGATATAATTACACTAATATTTAAATTATGAAATAT